>JBDSSU010000441.1:0-4485 GCA_039928635.1 Opitutaceae bacterium
CGTGCCCGCTCGCCTTCACCCCGCTGGATTCTTCGCTACGCTGCTGCTGAACGGGATTTGACTGGCACGGGCCTTTTGCCCGTGGGTTCGGAACACGGGCCTCTTGCCCGTGCCACTTCAAAAGGCCTTATCTACGCAGGCGGTAATTCACTACGGGCGCGTCACGGCCGGCAGCTCGTACGGCTTGCCGTTCACCACCACGTTTTTCAATTGGAGATTGTCGACCACCCCAAGCTGAATCTGCTCGTCCGTCAGTTTAACTTGGAAATTCTCGAGTGTGAAATCGCGGATCGTGTCGCCCTTGTTGCCCCGCAGCGAGCCGAGCGTCCGGAACTGACCCGTCACATTGCGAATGGTGATGTTATTCACCGTCCTTGAGGGCGCGGGCAACCCTTTCAAGTCGAAGAACTGCGTCCAAGGCGCGACGTTTAGCACGCGCCCTTCACCTGAAAGCTTAATCCCATCCATCACGATGTTCTCATAATGCTGCGGCGTGTCGGGACGCAACTTGAGGGTGAGCAACGTGGCGCGCCCCGAGATTGTGCAGTTCCGCACGGTGACATTGCGAATGGTGGTCGCTTCACTGCCGCAGGTGATGAGCCCGTTGCCTTCGCCGCACTCGACGTCTTCCACGAGGATGTTTTCGACCGGAGGACTGTCTTTGTCCTGGTCCGCGAGCGGGCCCTTGCTGCCTTTCAAAGCGATGTTGTCGTCATGAGTTGAAATATAGCATTTCCGAATCGTCACATCCTGGCAGCTATCGATATCGATACCGTCCGTGCTGGGAGCGCGCAGACCATTCACCGCGCTGGGGATCGTGATGCTCACCCCTTCAATCGTGACGTTGCGGCAGCGATAAAGATGGAGGTTCCAAAAGCCGGAATCCTGGAGCGCGATGCCCTCGATCCGGACATCGTTGCAGCGATCGATAAACATGAGCCGCGGGCGCTCGACCTCGAGATTGGTGCAGCGCGGGTTTTCTTCACGACGCTTCCAGAATGCCTGCCAGAACGTCACCCCGTTCCCGTCGAGCTTCCCCTTCCCGGTGATCCGCACGCCGTCGATCTGCTGGGCGTTCACCAGCGCCATGCGCCAGGGTTCGAAATGGCCCTCGATGCGCGTTTCCCGTTTCGGGTAGTCCTCGATATTGTTGGAGCCAAATAAAACCGCTCCCTCCTGAAGATGGAGCTCAACGCCCTTTTTGAGAAAAATCGAACCGCTGGAGAATTTTCCCGCGGGAAACTCCACGACGCCACCACCGGCGGCACTCGCCGCGTCGATCGCTTTTTGGATGGCGACCGTATTGAGGGTCGTCCCATCGGAAACGGCGCCGAAATCGGTGATCACAAATTTATTCAGCTGAGAGCCGCTCCGCTTGTGGCAATTAGTCATGGTGGCGAGTAAGAGGAAACAAAGGGAAAATCTCCGGGCAAAATACCGGGTATCGGGGTTCACGGGACAAACAAAAATGTGATCAACCGAATACTCAAATTGGCGATTTTCGGACGGTCGGCTAATGCACGCGAAGACGCCCCCCTCCCTCATTCGCGCCGCGACCCAAGCCGTTTTGCCGGCCCGACTTTCGAAGCGTGAGCAGCAGCTACAAAAGTAGAAAAAATCCAAGACGCGGCGGCTCCACGCCGGTTTGCGCGTCCACCCTGTCGCCCTGACTCCTTTCCGGACGCTGGAAACGATCAGTGCGACTATCTCAGTTCGAGGGAGCGATCCAGCAACGGGAGGATGATCCGAAAGGTCGAACCTTGGTTCAGCCCGGGACTCTCCGCCTCGATTCGCCCCCCGTGCAGCTGCACGAGGTGTTGCGCGATCGCGAGTCCGAGCCCCAGCCCACCAAAGCGATGAGCACCCGTGGAGCTAGCGTGATCCCCTTGAATGAAGGCCTCGAAGATCCTGGCGATCTCGCCTGGCGTCATTCCGAGGCCGGTATCGCTCACCTCCACCACCAATTCGTGCGCGTGCGACGATTGCCGCGTGTCCACTGTCACCTTGCCACCCTCCGGGGTGAACTTCACCGCGTTGCGCAGCACGTTCCAGAAGATCTGCTGCAAGCGGGCGGGGTCTCCCATGATCAGAGTTTTCCCGGTGACGAAATTCGCGCTGATCACGATGGTCTTATTCTCCGCATCCCGTCGCACGATCGCGATCGCTTCGTGAACCGATTCATGCACCTCCACGGGGCGCAACTCGAGCGACATCTTCCTTCGGGTGATGCGGGTGAGATCAAGGAGGTCGTCGATCAGACGCGCTTCCAATTCCACGTTTCGCTGGATCATCTCAAAGTCTCCCCTGAGTTCTGCAGAAAGCTCCGGATTTCCCGCCGCTTCGCTGGCAATGAGCAGGACGGGATTCAAGGGATTCCGGAGTTCGTGTGAGAGGGTCGCCAGAAAATCGTCCTTCGCCTGGTTTGCCCGCTCGGCCGCCGCGCGCGCTTGCTGCTCCGCCTGATAGAGACGCGCATTGTCCATCGCCGCCGCCGCCTGGGCAGCGACGCCTTGGATAATTTTTTCATCGCGCTCGGTGAAAACTCCCGGTTCGGCGTGCCCAAAGAAAAGCCCCCCGAGAACGGCACCGCCGCGCGAACAAACGGGCACGGCGAGATAACTCACCACCGGCAGGTGTCCATTCGGCATGCCTTGATACGGCGCGTTTTTACCAAAACGACTGTCCTTTCGCACGTCATCGAGCCGAATGACCCCTTCACCGCGAAATGTTGGGCCGAAAATCTCCGTCGCCCGGGGCATGGGAAATTTCGCGAACGCCTCCCGCGGAACGCCCGAGAGGGAGTAAAGCATGTAAGACTCGCCTGTCTCATCTACCTGGGTGTGGAAAAACGCCCCGAATTGCGCGCGGGTGATACGCGTCCCCGCATCGGTGATGATCTGGACGATCTTGCTGAGATCGAGTTCGGTCGCGAGCGCACGGGCCACGTCGTTCAACTGCTCGGTCACGATGTATTGTTCACGGAGGGCCTCGGTT
Source organism: Opitutaceae bacterium (assembly GCA_039928635.1). Lineage (GTDB taxonomy): Bacteria > Verrucomicrobiota > Verrucomicrobiia > Opitutales > Opitutaceae > DATAKE01. The sequence continues at coordinate 2,995 of JBDSSU010000441.1, forward strand.
GTGAGTTTCTGTTCGTGAATGTCGGTGCTCGATCCGTACCAGCGCACAATTTTACCCGCGTCGTCGCGCAGAGGCACCGCCCGCGCGACAAACCAGCGATAGACGCCGTCATGCCGGCGGATGCGATATTCGCATTCGTACGGCTCGCCCGTTCCGACGGCTTGCGTCCACAAATCGGTCGCAGCGGGGTGATCCTCGGGATGTAACACCGACGGCCGCTCGGCGGTCAGCGCCAGCAGTTCATCCTCTCCCGTGTAGGCATACCAGCGCTCGTTAAAATAAACGGGCTTCCCCTGCGCATCAGCCACCCAAAGCAGATGAGGCACGACTTGGCCCATGATCCGGTAACGCGCCTCGCTCTCGCGCAAAATTTCCCCGGTTCGTTTTTGCTCGGTGATGTCCCGTGCAATTTTCGAGGCGCCGATGATCTTGCCCCTCGCATCGCGAATCGGCGAGACCGTCACCGACACGTCAAACAACGTCCCATCCTTCCGCCGACGCACCGTTTCGTAATGATCGATCCGCTCGCCTTGCCGGATACGGCGCAAAATCTCCGGCTCTTCGTCGATGCGACTCGGAGGGATCAACAGGCTGACGGGTTTCCCCACCGCCTCTTCCGCGGTGTAACCAAACATCCGCTCCGCTCCGCTGTTCCAGGTGGTAATCGCCCCTTCCAGAGTTTTGCTGACGATCGCGTCGTCGGAAGACTCGACCACCGCCGCGAGCCGCGCACTGATCTCTTCGGTCTGCCGGCGCTGACTGACATCGTGCACCGTGCCGATCAGGTTGATGCAGTTTCCGCTTGAATCGAAAATGGGGGTGATGGAAACCGCGCCTGTTTTCCGTCCCGAAGGATAGGTGGTGGTTTCCTCCCACCGCACGATTTGTTTGGTGCGGATCGCTTCCTGATAGTGACCGAGCACAAGCGACAGCGATGGTTCAGGGATCACCTCACTCAGTCGCTTGCCAACAACTTGGGATTCTAAAAGGCCGGTCGCGCTGAGAAACGCGGGGTTCACCGTCACAAAGCGAAATTCTCCCGCTGGCTCGGCCGCCAGGAAGAAGATGCAGTCCGAAACACTGTTGTAGATTAGCGACAGCTCACGTTCGCGTGCTTGCAACGCCGCTTCCGCCTGCCGCCGAAGCGTGATATCCTCCACCACCCCGACGAAACGGAGCGCCTGACCGTTTTCATTTTTGATCAGCGTGACCGCGGTAAGGCTCCACACCACCCCGCCTCCCTGGCGCACATAGCGCTTTTCAATCGTGTAGTCGGAGATCTCGCCGCCCAGCAGACGCCGCACCGCGAGGTCGGTCGCGGGCAGATCCTCCGGAAAAGTTAACTCGCGGAAAGTACGGCCCACGAGTTGATCGACGCGGTAGCCGAGAATTTCACCGAGCCGCTGATTCACCTGATCGAAGCGGCCGTCCAAACCGGCGGTCGCCATTCCCACCGCCGCCTGATTGAAAATCGCACTCAGCCGCTGCTCA
>JBDSSU010000442.1:0-4268 GCA_039928635.1 Opitutaceae bacterium
TGTCATCGGGCAGGGACCGATGCGACCCCTGATCCTGCCGCGCTCGTTGAATCCGCCCATGCCTGCGCCGTTTCTGCTGGAACCGCCCGCCCGCCTCTTACTTCTCGCCGGCGACCGCGCGAAAGTCGTTGAGGTGTCCTCCGGTCGCGAAGTGGCCGGCGGGTTTTCGTTTCCAGAACCCGTGCTCGCTACCAGCTCGGTCGACACCAAACCGCTCATCCGCTCCGACATGAAGTTCATGGTGGTGCGGACGGTGCGCGGCGAATGGCAGGCGTGGGAACTCGATGGCGACGGCGTGCGGCACGTCGTCAAGTTGCAGGATGCGCCGACCACCGCGGGCGCGGTGGTTTTTAGCGCCGCGGGCGATCTCGTGTCGATTGCGACCGTCGAAGTGCGCGGCTGGAATCTCCGCACGGGAGTGCCGGAGGGCCCCGCTTTCAGCCCGTCGGCCGCGCTCGTTTATGTTACTGCAAACTTCAGCCCCGACGGCAAACGCCTCGCCCTCGGCACCGCGGACGGTGCCGCGCTCATCGTTGATGTCGCGACGGCGCGCCCCGTCGTGAAATTCGCCACGCGCCCGCTCGTGCCGAACCAGCGTGTGCTGTTCAGCCCCGACGGCCTGCGGGTGGTCACTGCGAATGTGCAGGAGGAAACGCGGCTCTGGGACGCGATCTCCGGCCAGCCCATCAGTCCCGCGACTCACATTCCGGGCGATGGGCAATCGGTTTTTTCGGCGGATGGGAGATGGCTCGCTCACTGGAGCGACAACCGCACCAGCTTGTGGGATGGCCGTACCGGCGTGCCCGTTGGCAAAATCATTTCTGGTGGAGGTAAAATCGTGCGCTTCAATTCCGACGGCAGCCGCCTCGCCACCGCGGAGCGCGAAGGCGACGCCCAAATCTGGGACGTGCCCAGCGGAGAAGCGCTGACAGAACCGCTGTCACATCGCCCGAGCTCCGCCATGAACCCTCAGTTTAGCCCCGACGGTCGATTCCTCCGCACCGAAGGAGCGCGGTTCTACCTTTGGTCGTTGCCTCCGCCGGCGAACAAAGGGGCGGCCGTACCGGAGTGGCTCCTGCAACTGGCGACGCTCAGCGCGAGCAAGATCGTCGACGAACACGGTGAACTGGTGGATGACCCCGCGGCGTTTTCTCGCGCTGACGCACTGCGGCGCGAGATCGCGGCGCTGCCCGCCGACAGTCCGTTTGCCGAGTGGGGGCGCTGGATCCTCGACGACCGCCCCGATCGACCGATCGCTCCGGGCTTCACCATCACGCCCGCCGAGGCCGATAAACTTGCCGCCGGCTCCGCCCCATGAGCGCCGATGATCCCTCCATCCCGGCCGCGGCGAACGGCAGTGCGTTTCCCAGCACCCAGTGGACGATGATCGTTCGCGCCGGCGACGCGGCTTCGCCGGCGGCGCATGCCGCTCTTGAATCGTTGTGCCGGCAATATTGGTTTCCCTTGTACGCGTTCGTCCGCCGGGAAGGTCGCTCGCATCACGAAGCCGAAGACTGCACCCAGGAATTTCTCGGCAGGCTCCTGGCGGGCGACGGCATTGGGCGGGCGCGGGCGGATCAGGGAAGGTTTCGCACCTTCCTGCTCGCCGGAATGCGGAATTTTTTGATCAACCAGTGGAGACATGCCTCAGCGGAAAAACGCGGCGGCGGGCGGCCGTTGCTCCCGCTGGAATTCGAGGATGCGGAACGGTCCTTCAACCGTGAGCCAGCCGATCCCGCTTTGACGCCGGAACGGATCTTCGATCGCACGTGGGCGTTGGGCATGATCGAACGGACGCTCGCCGAGCTGCGCAAAGACTACGAGAAGAGCGGCCGTGGCGTTTTGTTCGCCGCGCTGTCGCCTTTGGTGTGGGACGACGGGTGCGCTGGGGAAACGTTGGCCGCGCCCGCGGCGCGCCTGGCGATGTCGACCCAGGCGTTTACGATGGCGCTCCACCGGCTGCGTCAGCGGATCGGCCAACGCCTGCGCGTCGTCGTGGCGGAAACGGTGGCGACGCCCGAAGAGGTCGATCGCGAGCTGAATCACCTGATCAGCGCGCTGAGTTCGCGTTGAGTTCTCCGGACGGTCGGCGGGTTTGCCCGACGGCGATACGTTGCGGAAAAAAGCTGCTGCTGATCCAGCACACGTTTTGGTGAAGACTGGGATCGAGGTGCTTTTTGCGGTCTTCCGACTCCCATCATTCGTGTCCATTCGTGGTCAGATGCATGAGTCCGTATCAGCTAAACGACCAAGTGGCCGGATGAGTTTTCACCTCATGGATTATTGGATTTCGGAATCGCCCTTAGCTTAGCTTGGATCGCCGACCCCGTTGGAGCCCGAGGGCGGTGTTGCCAGGGACCCAACGGCCCTCGATGAGGACGGTCTTGGGATTCTCCGGCACGCCGAATTGGTTCCCGTGGAGCTGCTCGACCACGAGGTCGACCGCCGCGGTCCCGACGCGCTCATTGTTTTGATCAATGCCGCTCCAGCCCGGCATCCCGGAGGTCAGATGCAGGTGCGCAAAGCCCACACCCTTTCCGCGCAGCATCCCATGTACCTCCCGGTCGGTTACGAGCACGACGTCGGGACGTTCCCGGCGGAGCCACGACTCCAATGGGCGCCGCTCAATCACCTCGGCCATCCACAGTGGAAACCGGATTCGCGTCTTCGCGTGATCATGCCGCGCGAGTAGCACGGCCGACAGCCAGTAGCGATGGGCCCGCTCGTCCTCGTGGCGCCGGATGGCCACGCCGATGCGCCGGTGCCCGAGCGCGATCAATTTGCTCAGGGCCAGCCGGATCGCATGCGCCTGATGGTTCACTGCGCGATGCAACCGGGGTTCGGCGAGCGAATAGCCGAGCACGGCCAGCGCGTGATTTTCCCAACGCTGCTGCAGCGTCGCTCCCGTCTGGGGGAAGGGCGAAAAAACTACGCCGCGGATACCCCGCGCCGTCAGCACATGCTCCAGCCTCGCCTCACTGAGTCCTGTTTCCCCCATCCGAAAAAACTGGACGCGGTAGCCATGCCTCGCCGCACCCTCGACCACCCCCGCGCGAAACCGCTGCAATGATGCCGCCTGCTGCGGCGTCGCGGTCGCGGGATAGCTCTCCACATAGGCGATTACGTGCGCACCCGATCCGCGCGGCGTGCCGCCCCGCAGGGCCGCCATCAGCACCGACACGAGCGGATTCCGCCGGTAGCCCACCTCCGCGGCCACCGCCACCACGCGCTCCTGGGTCGCGGCCGGAATGCTCGGATCGCGACGCAGAGCGAGCGATACCGTCATCACCGAAACACCCGCCGCTTGGGCGACGTGCTTCATCGAGGGCCTGCGCGACGGTTTCACTTTACGATTAAAGTATCAAACACCTCGCCTCGCTGGCGAGCCCCGTCTTCTTGCCTGTCGCCCGGCCGATCAGGCCCCGTCCCCACCCCGATCCTGCCCATGAAAACCACTGTGCCCCTCCGCCTCATCGTCATCCTGATTGCGCTCGGCGCCCCGCTCTGCGCTCAGCTTGCGCCTGCCTCCTCACCCACGGCCTCCACCGCGAAGGACGATCCCGTCAAGCTCGGCGTCTTCGAGGTCAACGCCACCAACGACGACGAGTACCGCGCCGCAAACACCACAAGCGGCACGCGCTACAACACGCCCGTGAAGGATCTTCCCATGAACATCGAGGTGCTCACCTCGTCATTCATGCGCGATATCGGCGCGCTCGATGTCCGCGACGCGCTCGAATACGTGAGCGGCATCCAGCTCGATTCCAGTGGCAGCGCCGGCACCTCCAAGCAAAATCCCGAAAACAACCAGCTGCTGATCCGCGGCATCACCGCTGCCTCCAACAAAGACGGCTTCCGTCGTTTTGTGCCCATGGACCCCATCACGACGAGCCGGGTCGACGTCATCAAAGGCCCGGGTGGCGCGCTCTACGGTCAGGGCGGGACCGGCGGTGTCGTGAACGTCAGCAGCGTGCAGGCCGGCGACCGGACGGTTGCGCGGACCGGAGTCAGCATCGGCTCCTTCGACTACCGCCGCTTCGAGCTGCTGTGGTCCGGTCCGGTCACGCCCAAGGGTACGATCGGATTTGCGCTCCCACTCGCCTACTCGAGCAACGAGAGCAACGCGCTGTACTACAAGATAAACACCTTCGTCATGAATCCCTCGCTCACCTTCAAGCTCGGCCCGAAGACGAAGTTGCTCGTGGCGATCGAGTCCCGCTTCGCCACTCGTGATAACTTCTTCGGCAGCCAAATCATCACCGACAACG
>JBDSSU010000443.1:0-7827 GCA_039928635.1 Opitutaceae bacterium
GGCACTGTTGCTGTGGACCTTGATGGGCACGCTGATCGTGAAGCAGCGGATCCCCTCGTTCATCATCACGCTGGGCGGTCTCTTGATTTTCAAAGGCTTGTTCTGGCTGGTCATTCAAAACTCCACCATTCCCGTGACGCGCGGGGACGATAATCTTTTTTCCATTCTCACGACGAACTATCTGCCGAAAACCGCGGGCCTCGCGGTCGGTGCGGTGATCGTTTTGATCCTCGGATTCCTCCAGTGGCGGGGACGCGCGGCCCGGGTCGCGCTGAAGCTGCCGGTGCCTGCGGCAGGTCACTCAATCGCCAAGTGGGTGGCCAGCGCGGTCGGACTGATGGGGCTCGCCGCCGTGTGCAACCAATTCCGCGGCGTGCCGCTCTCACTGCTGATTTTGGGCGCAACGGCGTTTACCGTTTATTTTCTCACGCGGCACACGCCCTTTGGACGTTATCTCTACGCAATCGGCGGCAACGAAGAAGCGGCGGTGCTCAGCGGCATCGCGGTCGACCGCATGGTGATCGCCGCCTACACGCTGATGGGCGTCACGGTGGCGCTGACCGGTTTCATGATGACGGCCTACTCAGGCGCATCGACGACGACCGTCGGGGATCTGATGGAGCTCGACGCCATCGCGGCCTGCGTGATTGGCGGGACGGCCTTGAAAGGCGGACGCGGCACGGTGTGGGGCGTGCTCTTCGGCGCGCTCATCATGACTGCGCTCCTCAACGGCATGACGCTGCTCGCCGTGTCCCCCGAGTTGAAATACATCGCCCGTGGCAGCGTGCTTGCGCTCGCCGTGTGGATGGACGTGAAGCTGGCGAACCGCTGATCCGTTTCCGGGCCGGGGTTTCCGCTCCGGGAGAAACGCGATGAGCCGGTGCGCTGGCATGGCCTATAATAAGTGGCCGGCTCGCAGCGAGACCTCGCTTGCGCTGTTCTCGGCGACTGGCCTTCATCGGCCGTTTCCCCGGTGAAATCTCTCTCTCGTACCCTTCCCATCGTCGCCGCCATTGCGATTGGCGCGCTGCTTCCGCAGGCGCACGGGTTGTCGCCCGTGATCCGCTGGCTGGTGATGTCCATGCTGTTTTTGGTGTTCCTCCAAATGCGGTTTTCCCGATCGGCCGTGCGTCGCAGCCATCTGGTGCTGCTCTTCGCGAACTTCGTTCTCGGCTTTGTCGGCTGGGGCTTGGGCTGGCTGGTGGGCGGTCGCGACATCGCCTTGGCGGCGTTCTTCGCCGGCATCACCCCGACCGCCACGGCGGCGCCGGTGATCATCAGTTTTCTCGGCGGCAACGTTTCCTATGTGGTGGCGGCGTTTTTGCTCACGAATGTTTCCGTGGCCGCGTTGCTCCCATTCCTCCTGCCGCTCGTGCTGGGCCGCGCGACGCCGGAGGCCTTCACCCAAGTTGCCGGTACGGTGGGCCTCGTCGTCTTCCTCCCGCTGCTCGTCTCACGTCTTGTGCGAGCACTGCACCCGCCCGCGGCCGAGTGGCCGCCCCGGCTGCGCGGTTTTTCCTTTGGTCTCTGGGTGACCACCCTTTTTCTAATCACGGCCAACGCCTCCCATTTCCTCCGTCAGCACGCCGATACGCCGCACCTCCTGCTCGCGAAGATCGCCCTCGTTTCCCTGCTCGTCTGCGCGATGAATTTCGGCGTTGGCCGCCTGATCGGCGGACGGGAATTCCCCCGCGAGGCATCACAAGCGCTCGGCCAGAAAAATACGGCCTTCACGATTTATCTCGCGATCGCTTATGCCAGCCCGCTCGTCGCCCTGGGTCCGACGTGCTACGTACTCTGGCACAACCTCTGGAATTCCTGGCAACTCCATCGCGCCGGCCGGCCCAAGCCTCCCGGCTGACCGCGCCGGCAATTCCCCGTGACGCGGCTCCTTAGAAAAACTTTTTCGCCTTTTCGAAAAAGCTTTTCGAAGTCGGCTCGGCCGCGTCCCCACTGACGCGCGCGAAATCCTCCAGCAGCTTTCGCTGCTCGGAAGTCAGCGATTGCGGCACCTCGACTTGGACGCGCACGAGCTGATCCCCCTGGCGGCCCCCTCGAAGCGATGGCATGCCCTTCTCCCGCAAACGGAATGTCGTCCCGCTCTGCGTGCCCGTCGGAATCTTCAAACTCGCTTTCCCAAAGAGCGTGGGCAGTTCGATCGTGCCGCCCAGCGTCGCGAGCGTGAACTTGATGGGAATCTCGCAAAAGAGATTGTCGTCCTGGCGTTCGAAGAGCTCGTGATCTTTAACCGTGAGCACGATGTAGAGATCACCGGAAGACCCGCCCGCGAGCCCCGCTTCGCCGTTCCCCATGGACCGCAGCCGCGAACCCGTGTCCACGCCCGGAGGAATGCGCACGTTGATCTTCGTGTTCTTCGCGACACGGCCTTCGCCGCGGCAGGCGGTGCAAGGTTTCTCCACCTTGGTGCCGGCGCCGTTACAAGTCGGGCAGGTCTGCGTAAACGTGATGATGCCGCCGGAGCGGCGGATCTGGCCCGCGCCGCGACAGGTCGGACACGTCACCCGTTTTGAACCAGGCTCGGCGCCCGAACCGTCGCAACGTTCGCAACTGGCCGCTTTGCGGAACGAGATTTCTTTTTCCACGCCGCGCGCCGCCTCCTCAAGCGTGATTTCGAGATCGTATCGCAGGTCGGAGCCGTCGCGTCCGCCATTGCCGCCACCCCCGCCCCCGCCGCCAAACATCTCGTCAAAGATTCCCCCGCCGCCACCGCCGCTGCTCCTACCCTGCTGGCCGAACACCTCGCGGAAAATATCGAACGGATCATGGAAGCCACCCCCGCCTGGTCCCCGGCCGGCGCCGGCGCCAGGACCTTCGAACGCCGCATGACCGTAACGATCATAGGCCGCGCGCTTCTCTGCATCCTGGAGAACTTCGTAGGCATGCGAGACTTTTTTAAACATCTCCTCGGCCTCTTTATTGCCGGGATTCTTGTCCGGGTGAAATTGGACGGCCTTCTTGCGGTAAGCTTTCTTCAGTTCTTCCGGCGTGACCGCCTTGGTTACACCGAGGAGCTCGTAGTAATCTTCTTTCGCCATGGTAGGTTAAAGCGTCGGACGGCGACCTCCCGTCGCAGCAATCGCTGCGCGGGACGCCGCCGGGAAACCGGAATTATTTTTTGGCGTCCTTGGCAGATCCGCTCGAGAGGACGACTGACGCCGGTCGGAGCAGACGCCCGTTCAGCGAAAAACCCGGGCGAACGACCGTCGCGACGTTCCCTTCGGGAATTTTCTCGCTCGGCTGGGCGGAGAGGGATTCGTGGAGATTCGCATCGAACGGCTGCCCGGCAGGGTTGATCTCCTTCAGGCCGTGATTGGCGAGTGCGGTTTTCAGCTGGGTGAGGACCATTTCAATCCCATCCGTCAGCGTCTTGAGGTCCGCCCCCGGCTGGCGCGCGGCGGAGAGCCCGAGGCCAAGATTATCGAATACGGGAAGGAGGTCTTCCAAGACTCGTGAAGCCGCAAACTGCCTCAGCTCGTCCTTCTCACGCACGGTGCGCCGGCGGAAATTCTCCAGATCAGCCACCGCTCGCAGGTAGCGGTCGTGGTTCGCCGCCGCCTCCTGTTGCGCGGTGGCAAGTTGCTCCGTCGGAGCAGACTGCCCGGATGATTCAGATGCAGAGGGCGTCTCGGTCGCAGTCGGGTTGTTCAAGGGATCGTTGGTTTCAGAGCTGTCCATAAAGGCAAAGAGCGCAGACTAAACTACGTCTTCCGCGATTCTTCAAGTCCTCCCGCGAGCCACTGCCTTCAGCGGTGCCGACCCCGGCCGCCGGCCCTCACGCGAAATTTTCCGTGATCAACAGGATCGCAATGTTTTCCGCGGCCACGCGAAAGGCCCCGGCATACGGCAACAGGGCGTTGTCGCCTCTGAGCAATTTCTGCGGCAAAGCGCGTGATCCCGTCCCAAGTTCATTGGTCACCAACGCGGTGCCGCTCACCACGCTGATCAGTCGCGGTTGCTCTCCGGGGCCAAATTGTTGCTGCTCACCGGGCCCTAACACGACGCGTCGGATTTGAAATTCCGCACAGTCGGCAATGATGCCGGAGGTTGGCGCCGCCCTCACGGGCACGGGTTCAAAATCATTCCAATCGATTGAACGGAGTGACTGCTCGGGATGCATCTGCCGCGGCTTGCCATCGAGTCCAACGCGCCCCCAGTCATAAACCCGATACGTGGTGTCAGAGTTTTGTTGGATCTCGAGAATCAAGTTTCCCGCATCGATCGCGTGTACCTGCCCGCTGTGCACCAGAATGGAATCCCCGACGGCGACCCGAAAGCGATGAACGCATTGGTCCAGCTTATTTTCCGAGACCGCTTGCTCGAATTGGCCACGAGTGACGCCGCGGCGGAGCCCAACGATCAATTCGGCGCCGGGAGCGGTGTGCGCAATATACCAGTTCTCGGTTTTTGGCTCACCTCGCAACTCCGCGGCGACTCGAGCCGGCGGGTGCACTTGCAAACTCAGACGCTCCCGGCAGTCGAGCCATTTGACCAGGATCGGAAAAGGTTTTTGGGCGGGCCATGCCGGTCCCATTAAGTCAGCTCCCGCCACCGCGAAAAGTTCGCGGAGCGTCCGCCCCGCATGCACTCCTCCGCGAACGACGGACTGCGCCTCCGGGCGATCCACAATTTCCCAACTCTCCCCGATCGGATTCCCCGGCGGAATTTCTCGCCCGAGAACCGTGTGGAATGCATCCCCGCCCCAGACGCGCGGTTGATAAATCGGGTGAAAGCGAAGCAGTTCGCGCATGGCGACAATCTCGAGTTTTTTGTGAAAAGGTCCCGGGGGGTTTACATTTGACCAGCGAAATTGTTAGCATGCTATCGCACTAAGAAACCCACCGGCCCACCACAAATGCGCAAGTCTGAGACTTCAAACTCAATCGACGGGCCCTCGTACAAGGCACCACGATTTCGGCCGAACTGGTTTGCGGCGGTCATTTGCTTCATCCTGGGCACCTATCTGCTGATGGCGCTCATCACTTACAGCCCGACGCAGCCGACGTTTCTGTCAACCGGCGGTCCTCACGAGCGGAATCCCGTTGGTTGGATTGGAGCGAACGCGGTCTGGGGCTTGCTCTCCACCATGGGTGCGACCGCGTGGGGCATCCCGATTGTTCTCTTTTGGATGTCGATCGTGTCGGTGCGCAATGCGCGTCACCTGGCCGCCGCCCGGGTCATAGCGATCGTCGTCGCGATCGGCTCCCTCTCCGGGCTGTGGGCCATGTTGGAGAACATCAAGAAAAGCGCGTACTTCCCCGAAGGCCCGGGCGGATGGATCGGAGCTCAAATTTATGAGAAACTCATGGGTCAAGCGTTCGGGCCGCTCGGCACCGGCCTGCTCCTTGGAACCGTCTATTTCTTTTCACTCCTGTTCATTTTCACGAAGGACATTGGCGTAGAGGTGGAGAAGATCATCTCCGGCATCAGCGCTTGGAGAGCGGAGCGGCGCCTCCTGAGTGGGCAACGTGCGGCCGAGCGCAAAAAACAAAAGGAAAACCAAAACCGTCAGTTTGCCGCCGCGGCCAAAGTCGCGGCGCTTCCCTCTCCGATTGGAATTGGGCCGACTGGGAAAAAACTCTTTGTGCCTCGCGCCGGCGAAGAACCACTCGGCAAGGGTGGAACGATTCCCTCTTTGCCGCTCACCAGCGCAAACACCTCAGCACCGATGCCGGCGAGCGCGTTGCAGGAACCGAGAAGCCTCTCGGGACGAGGCTCGCGATCGCCGATTAGCACGGCGACCAATCCCCCGATGAAGTCTCTCGGAGGCGCCACCAGCAAAGTGGAACTCAATATCGTGAAACCGGAGGAGCCGAAGAAAGCCGCTAAAATTTCACTCCCCCAAAGCAACGATGAAAATTACCAGTTTCCTCCACTTTCGCTGTTGAAGGACCAGGTGGAACCCGCCGCTGGCAACAGCGAGGAAGAACACCGGCAGAACGCGGAAAATCTCCTGCGCATTCTCGGCGAGTTCGGCGTCGAGGTGACGCTGGGGGAAATCCACGTGGGGCCGGTCATTACCCGTTACGAAGTGGTGCCGGCAGCCGGCGTGCGCGTGGAAAAGATCGCCGGCTTGGACAAAAATATTGCGCTCGGGATGCGCGCCCAATCGGTCCGCATTCTCGCGCCAATCCCCGGAAAAGCCGCCGTGGGGGTGGAAGTGCCCAATCAGCATCCCACTCCTGTCGGAATGCGCGAGTTGCTCGAAGCGGAAGACTGGGCGAGTGCGAAGGCGGAAATCCCCATCGCGCTGGGCAAAGATGTGTCGGGCGTCCCGCTCATCTCGGATCTCGCGAAGATGCCTCACTTGCTCATCGCCGGTGCGACTGGCTCGGGAAAGTCCGTCTGCATCAACTCGATCGTCGCTTCCATCCTCTATTCGAAAAGCCCGAAAGATCTGCGGATGATCATGGTCGACCCGAAGGTCGTGGAGTTGAAGATCTTCAACTCGCTTCCGCACATGCTCATTCCCGTGGTGACCGAGCCAAAAAAAGTCCCGGCCGCTTTGAAGTGGTTGCTGGGCGAAATGGAGCAGCGCTACCAAATCTTCGCGAAGGTTAACGTGCGTAATATCGTTGGCTTTAATTCCCGCAAAAAAGACGGAAAAGCCGGCTTCCCTCCCCCACCCGATCCTCAGGGAGCTCTCACTGGCGTTGATCCGCTGGCCGCGGATGATGGCATCGAGATTCCGGAGCGTCTTCCCTACATCGTAGCGATCATCGATGAGCTCGCTGACTTGATGATGGTCGCCCCGGCGGAGATCGAAACGAGCATCGCGCGTCTCGCCCAACTCGCACGAGCGGCCGGGATTCATCTCATCATCGCGACGCAACGTCCGTCGGTGAACGTCATCACCGGCGTCATCAAAGCCAATCTCCCCTCGCGGATCGCGTTCCAAGTCGCATCCCAAGTCGACTCCCGCACCATTCTCGACACCAAAGGCGCCGACACACTGATCGGTCGCGGCGACATGCTTTTCTCGCCTCCGGGCACGTCTCGCCTGGTGCGCGCCCAAGGGGCTTTCGTCTCCGACGAAGAGGTCCAGGGCATGGTTGAGTTTCTCAAGGTCAACGGTCCGCCGCAGTATGCCCAGTCGGTGCAGCAACAAATCGATCGCGCGGCCCGCGAGGAAGAAGACGGTGAAGGCGCCGACGGCGAGGATGACGATCTCGGCGATGATGAGGAGTTATACAGCCAGGCGCTCGACGTCCTCAAATCGACGAAGCGCGCGAGCACCTCGATGCTGCAACGCCGGCTGCGCATCGGCTACAACCGCGCGGCGCGGATCATGGAGATCATGGAAGACAAGGGTATCGTCGGGCCGGAGAATGGCTCCAGCCCGCGGGAGATTTTGACGGACTTGGATGCGTTGTGATCGGCCGTCCAGCCGCCTCTTGCCGCGAAGAACTTTGCGCAATTTCGCGCGTTGTCTCGTCGCCGGTCAATTCCTCCTTCCCTCCACCCCGTTTTGTCCCTAACTCACCTTGATGCAGACAATCGGTGAACGGCTCGAGGAAGCTCGAAAGAAAAAGGGCATCTCCATCCGTGAAGCGGCCGAGGCGACCAAGATCAGAGGCGACTATCTGCAGCAGTTCGAAAGCAACCATTTCGACATCGGCCTCACCGAAATCTACACGCGGGGCTTTCTGCGGACGTACGCCAATTTCCTGAAAGTTCCAGCGGACCGCCTCCTAAATGATTACGCGGCGCTCGGACGCGGTGAGGCACGTCCCCGTACGCCGAATCGGGAAGTGTACGGGCGAATGGACATCACGGTCGCCACCGCCGGTGAATCGAGCGACCGCGCGG
>JBDSSU010000444.1:0-3094 GCA_039928635.1 Opitutaceae bacterium
CGCGGGGTCGGCGTAATCCCAGCGGGTGGCGAGCTCCTTGAGCGCGATGCGGTTGGGGGCGTCGCCATAAACCTTGTTCGTGCTCATGTGCACGAAGGGAGCTTCCGGCGCGGCCTGGCGCGCGGCCTCGAGCAGGTTCAAGGTGCCGACAGCGTTGGTGTCGAAGTCGTCGAACGGGATGTCGGCGGCGCGATCGTGACTCGGCTGGGCCGCGGTGTGGACGATGACCGATGGCTTCAACTCGCGGATCAAGGTGAGCACACCCGCGCGGTCGCGGATATCCAACTCGTGGTGGGCAAAACCGGGCAGTTCTTTCGTTAACCGCTGTTGATTCCAACGGGTATCGCCGGAGGGACCAAAGAACACGGCGCGTTGATTGTTATCCACTCCATGCACCCGGTAGCCGAGCGAGGTGAAATGGACGCAAACCTCGGAGCCGATGAGACCCGAGGAGCCCGTGACCAGAATAGTTTTCGGCATGGTGAAGAAGACCCGCGAGCCAGACACGCCCCCGAGGCTGTTTCCAGCCGATTCTGAGTCGGCGACGGGGAAATCCACGTCGCGTTATGCCGGGTGTTTCCCCGGATCAAAGTCTCGAGCGAACCGCGGGCAAGAGCCCGGAGCCACCGCGAAACCCGCTCTTCCTTCAGGGGATCTAGCGCTCGAGGCGTCCGTTTGCGGCCGCGACCTCAGGACCAATCTCCCGTCGGTTTACGGGGACCGCGCCCTGCTGGTAGACTTGCTCGATGATGTAGATTGGGCGCGCCTTCACCGCCTCGAACATTCGTCCCAGATATTCGCCGATCACTCCGAGCGCGAGTAACTGCACGCCGCCGAAAAACATGATCAACAAAATGAGGGACGCGTAACCCGGGATGAAATAATTCGGATTCACCAACTTCACTCCGAAAACCACGGCGGTCATAATCACCGCCAAGCCCAGGATTGCCAGCGCGAGGTAAGTGACGAGGCGCAGCGGGACGACCGAGAACGACGTGATGGCATCAATCGCGAACGAGATCATTTTGCGCAGCGGATACTTCGTTTCGCCGGCGAAGCGCGGCTTGCGATCGTACACCACCGGTTCCTGGCGACCACCCACCCAGCTTACCATGCCGCGAATGAAGCGGTGGCGCTCCCGCATGCCGCGGAGCGCTTCGGCAACTTTGCGATCCATCAGGCGAAAATCTCCGGTGTCCGCCGGGATGTCGCTCTTCGTCATGCTTCGCAGGAGCCGGTAAAATAATTTCGCGGTGAAGCGTTTGAAACCGGATTCACCTTCGCGGTTGCGGCGCTGTCCATACACGACGTCAGCACCGGCTTTCCAACGCTCCACCATTTGCACGATGACTTCGGGTGGATCCTGCAAATCCGAATCAATCAGAACCACCGCGTCACCGTCAGCGGCGTCGAGACCTGCCGTCACCGCCGCCTGATGGCCAAAGTTCCGCAGCAGGTTGATCACCTTCAGCGTCCCGTCTTTCAGCGCCAGCTCACACGCGACCTGGAGCGTGCGGTCGCGGCTGCCGTCGTTCACCAGAATGATTTCGTAGACGCAGTCGAAACTCGCGCAGACCGCCTTCAAGCGTCGCACGAATTCGGCGAGACCACCTTCCTCGTTGTAGCATGGGGCGACGACCGCGAGTTTGAAGCTGGCTGGGGCGTGGCTCATCGCCGGAGGTGTTTAGGGCGCCGCCCGATAATGACAACGTTCCAGCACAGCGGACGAAGAAAGGGCAGCAGCGCGAGCAGCACCCGGTCGAGTGCAGCGAGCGGACGATAGAGCCACGCCCACGTGTCTGCCTCCTCGACGACTTTTTTCCAATACCGCTCCTTGTTGGGGCTGCGAAACTGCACCACGGCCATCAGGATAAAAATCAACAACGTCGTGAACCAGAACCAGCGTGTCTCACTGGATTCGAATCGCGAACGCACCTCGCGCACATCGCGCAGTCGCAGCGGATGCTCGTCTTCCGTGCGGACTTCCTTCGCCATCGCGCGATAGACATTGATCAGCGGATTATACGCCACGGGATCCCAGCTCACGAAAACTCCATCCGGTTTCAGGTGCGGCAAAATGCGATCGAGCATCAGGGGAATATCCGCGTGGTGCAGCGTGTTGCCGGTATAGATGAGGTCGAACTGATGCTCCGCGGTCATCTTCATGTCTTCCACCGCGGCTACGTGCGTTTCAATCGAAACCCCGTTGGCGGTCGCGAGACGCCTGGCGGCATCACACATTCCGGGAGAGATGTCGCTCGCGGTGACGGTGGCGCCTTCCATTGCAAAGTATACGGAGGCCTCGCCCAGTCCGCAGCCGACGTCGAGCAGCGTTTTACCGCGGAGATCGCCCAGTTGTTGCCGGATGAAACGCATTTCGGGCGTGGTGCACGCCTCGTTCATCTTCCGCACGTTGATCTTTGTCACGTCGACGCTGGCCGCCCACTCGTCGTGGAAAATTTCCTCCGCGTGCTTTCGCTGGACGTCACTGAGCGGCGCGCTCGCGAACCAGGGAGCGAGGTCCATCTCGGGAAAAAGTCCCGAGCGCGTGAGCACCGCGCGCAGTTCTCCGTCGAAGAACGCCACATTCTGCGCCATCACGCGGTCGTCGGTGAACGTCAGGCCCGCATCCGTTTGTTTCTGGGCATGCGGCTTCGCATCACCTCGCGTGTAGAACTTCGCGTTTTTCAGCGCGATGAAATGCTCGCCTGCCACTGGGCCCGGCCACGCGACGCGGACCTGCCCCGGCCCCGGGTTCTCGATCGTGAGCCCGTTGATCCACGCGGAGAGAGGAGCGATGAAACCGGGTTGGAGCGATGCAAGGCGGAGCCGGAGACGCTTCCACGCGGAGAGAAATTGGTGAACCGCGCTTTCGTAGAGAATTTTTTTGGGCATCGGCCGGAAGGTCGGTGGACAAAGTCAGGACAACTCTGCGACCGCCTGTTCCTGCTTCTCGTCGAGCGTCATCCGTTGAAGATGGCCGGGGAGCTGGATGCGTTCGCGCGACTCCGTGCGAATCCGCTCCGCCTTCGCGAGCATTTCCTCATAGGTCACGGGCCACTTCTTCACGGGTGGAGCGGCCAGGAACATTTGG
>JBDSSU010000445.1:0-19563 GCA_039928635.1 Opitutaceae bacterium
CGCCTGCGGACAAACCGAGAGCGAATTGTGCTAGAACCAAGCCGATCGACCATCCGAGAAACTTCTCCAAACTTCCCGCAAACGACGCGACCAGGATCGACGTCAACACCAGTAGCGTTTGTCCGCAAAGCAACGCCGTGACGCGCAAAACCAAGTCCGTTTCAAACGCGTCACCCACCTTCCACCAAGGAAGCGACAACAGGACAGCCAAGACCCCGAACCAAAGCACCGCGGCGAGAACCTTAGCGACCAGCAAGCGAACTCCAGCGATCGGGCGCGTCGGCCAAAACGTCGACGTGCCGATGGGCGAGTCCTCCAGCACGAGCGTCGCGGCGAAAATATATGCGGTCAGCAGTTGGACGACGAACGTCAGAATCTCGATGAACTTCAATCGCGCGAGCGCTTCGGCATTTTCGGCTGTAGTTGCGTGGTCCACTTGCCACTCGGCAAACCGGTGGAGGCTGAAAAGCACCGACCACAGCAGCACCAGCGGCCAGAGTCGCCGCGCGTCCTTCGTAATAATATGCCAGATGAGTTTCATCGCGCTGCCCTCCCTCGACGCTGCGAGAGCCCAAGCTGGAACTGATCAACGCGGAGTTCCTTCGTAAAGCGCTCCACCGCGCGGAACTCCACTTTGGCGATGGAAAGATCTTCGGGAGGGCTTGGCGCACGGCTTGGAAAACTTTCCGACGGAGACCCGGATAGCTGCCGCCAAACGATGCCGACCGTACCGATCCGAACAACGGTCGTCCTGCGTGCGTCATATTCGCTGAAAAAGTTGGTAGAGAGATACCCCAGTTTCCGGTCTACCAAAAAATAGGAGCGCTTGGGCCAAAAACCAAAATCGAACGGGCCCACGCCACCCATTCCATTTTCCGTGCCGAAAATTGTCGGCTGATATTCCTGCAAACGGAAAAAAGGTGCGGACCTAAATTCGCTCCCATTTACGCCGGCAATGATTCGAGTGGTCTCCCGTCCGGAAACGATACGTTCACTCGTCCGCGCCGGCTTTTCACCCATGACGACAGGACGCATCAATTGAATCTCCGCGCTGAGCTGGTACTGGGGCGCGTCCCGACGCACACGATCGATAAACTCGCGGGGCACAATAACCGCCGAGGTGAGAATGGAAGAACGTTCGTCTGATTCGACGGCAAGACCCAGCGCGATCCGAAAGGGCCGTTTCCGGAGTGTATCTTCCTCAAAGTAGGAGCGACCAGAAATTATCGGGTTAAAATCAGCACTGAACGCACTTTTCTTTTCAACCATCCCCCCGTCTGACCATGTCCACCGATGAGTCGCATACCCTCCGAGAACAAATTCCTTCGGCACTCCCGTCGCGCGGAACCCCAGAGCCAACGTCGCACTTGAAACACGGTCTTGTGCACCCGACTCCGCGAGGGAGAGCGTTACTCTTTCGGCGGACGGACCTGGGAGGGACTCAGAAGGTGCCGGTCGGTATCTGACGGCCATCTCGACCAGCGTCACCATCACCGCCGCCATCACGCACGTACTTAAAAGGACGCCTCCGAGCGCCACGCGGCGATTCCAGAGGTGGAAGAGACCAGCCACAATTCCGCCGCCCCCCACCGTAACCAAGACCGCAACCAAACCCGCGCCAGGGATGAACGGGGCGGTTACACTCACGCAAATTATCGCCGTGACGAAAACCAACGCCCCAAAAAGATAGCGGCCGAGCCCGTCGGTCAGCGTGGCCAGAGGCAGCGACGCGCATACAAAGAGGCTGTTCACCAGAATCGTCTCCACGGAGGCCATCAGCATCTCCTTCGCGCCGTACCCGCAGACCAGCCACCAAGGAAATAACATTGCCAAGGGGATCGCACCGAGAACAACGGCGAGTCCGGTGATCTTGCCGCCGATTAAACGCCCGCTGGAAACAGGACGCGTCATCCAGAATGAACTCGACCCCGTCAACACGTCCCCGTGCACAAACGCAGCCACAATTAAACATCCCGCGATCGCTTCCAGTCCCGCCAAAGCATTGCTGACAAGCCGCAGGGGATCGAATCGTCCGCCGACGCCGTAAATCAACATCACTCCAACGCCAAGTTTCGCGGCGATTAGAGCAGTCCAAAGTGCGATGGCTACGCGAAGGCGGCGCAGGTCTTTCCGGGCGATGTGCCAAGCGAGTCTCATGCGGCCGCTCCCTTTCCATCGCCCGCGGTGCGCGATTGTTTCGCGAGCGTGATGAAGATTTCCCGCAGCGACATCGGCTGCGCCACGATCGCCGCACCCGGAAATTTCTCCCGCCACAAACGTTCGGTCATTTCGCCGGCATAGTCGCTCGCCACAAAACGCGTCAGTGCGCCCTCGCGTCCCCACCCGAGCATCGTCGGGGCGGGCTGCGCCTCGGCCGGTGCGCCCGTCACCTCCACGCGCCGGAAACGCGCTTGCAGCGCCTCCGTCGTTTCATCGAGGCCTTTGCGTCCGGCATCGAGCAGCACGACGCGGTCGCACAACCGCTCCACTTCCTCGATGTCGTGCGACGACACGAGCACGGTCCAGTTGCCGCTCTCCGAAACCTCCAGCACGCCGCGCACGAACTCCTCTCGCACGAGCGGATCCAAACCGCTGAAGGGTTCGTCGAGCACGAGCAGCTTCGGCCGGTAGGCGAGCGACGAAAGCAGCGCCGCCTTCATCAGCATGCCGCGCGAGAGATGCTTCAGTTTCCGGTCCTCGGGCAGCGCGAATTGGGCGAGCAGGTTCTTCTCCAGCGCACGATCCCACGTCGGATAAAACGGCCGGCAGTAATCGAGCAGTTGCCGCACGGTCATCCAGAGCGGCATCTGCTGGTTCTCCGAAACATAGCCAATCTGCGCACGCTCACGCTCGCCGAGTTTCCGGGTGTCGACACCCAGCACGCGCGCCGAGCCGGCCGTCGGCGAAAACAGGTTCATCAGCACCTTGATCGTCGTCGACTTGCCGGCGCCATTCGAACCAAGCAGCGCACACACGCTGCCCTCCGGAACGGCGAGCGTGAGGTCGTGCACCGCCTCCGTCCGCCCAAACCGCCGGGTAAGACCTGTTGTTTCGATGATGTTCATGGAATTTCGAGAAAGCTATTTGCCGCCGAGTTTTTTCCAGTGCGCGGCGAGTCCCGACTGCACTTCGTCCAGGGTGAGCCCGAGTTTCTTCGCCTCCACCACCAGCCACTCCAACTCAGCGCCGAGCAATTCCGCGCGCTCCTTGCGCCCACCGGGTTCGCGCGCCGCGACGATGCTGCCGATGGCGGGAGTCGTGACCAGGACGCCTTCGTTCACCAAGGCGGCAATCACCTTGTGGGCCGTGTTGGGATTGATCTTCAGCTCCTGGCTCAGGACGCGCACGGAGGGAAACTTGTCGCCCGCGCCCAGCTGGCCCGTGACCACGGCTTTTTTCACCGCGAAAAGAATCTGCTCCGCGACCGGCAACCCGGCTTTCAGTTCGATGGAGAACGGCAGCATTCTGTTCTAGTACTACTAGTACAGATAGGACAGCAAGGTGATTTTTAAAAAAACCTTCCCTCCCCTTCCCCGAATCGTCACAACCGGGCCGGTGTCCACGCCCAAGACCATCGGCTCGGAGCAGATACAGGCCGCGATTGAGCGGTTGGCGAACGCCATTACCGACCGGCATCCCGCGGGAGCGAAGCTGTTGCTGCTCGGAATCGCCAATGGCGGAGTCGAACTGGCCCGCCGGCTCGCGAAGCGGATCAAGGCGGAGGCCGGCACGCTGGACATCTCATTTCATCGTGACGACATCGGTCGGAATCCGATCCCGAAGGAGTTTGCGCGCACGCACATTCCCGCCGACGTCAACGGGGCCACCGTGATCCTCGTGGACGACGTGCTGTTTTCGGGCCGCACGGGGAAAGCGGCGCTCGACGAGCTTTTTGATCACGGACGCCCGGCGAAAGTTGAACTGGCAGTGTTGGTGGAGCGAGGCGGGCGCCTGCTACCGTTGGCCGCCGACTACGTCGGGCTGCAAATCGAAGCGTCGCCCATCGAAAAGGTGATCGTGACGCTCGACCCAAAAGATCCCAGCCTCGACGAAATCGTACTGGAAACTTCAGCGAAATCCCAGCCACTCGCGTAACCGTTTTTCCGATGCCCTGGACCCGCCGCCACCTGCTCACCCTCGAAGAACTCTCCCTGGCTGAAATCGACCAGATCCATGCGACCGCGACGGCGTTTCAAAAGATTCTTGGCCGCAGCGTGAAAAGAGTCCCGGCGCTCCGCGGCAAGACCATCGTGAATCTTTTCCTGGAGCCGAGCACGCGAACGCGCATGGCGTTCGACATGGCGGCGAAGCGTCTCAGCGCGGACGTCATCTCCGTCGACGCCGTGAGTTCAAGTACGACCAAGGGTGAAACGCTCCGCGACACGGCGGAAAATATCCAGGCACTCAATGCTGACTTGATCGTGATCCGGCACGCCGCCGCCGGTTCACCGCTCTACCTCTCCCGGATCCTCGATATCCCGGTGATCAACGCCGGCGACGGTGCTCATGAGCATCCGACACAGGGTTTGTTGGACACGTTCACCATGAAGGCGCACCTCGGAAGCCTGAAGCGCCGAAAAGTCGTCATCTTGGGTGACATCCTGTTCAGTCGGGTGGCACGTTCGAATATTCACGCGCTGGTGAAGATGGGCGCTGCCGTGACACTCGTCGGCCCCTCGACGCTCGTGCCGCACTGGTTCACCGATCTCGGCGTCAGAGTCTCGCACGATCTCCGCACGGCACTCGCCGACGCGGAAGTCGTGATGCTCCTGCGCATCCAGCACGAGCGACAATCGAGCGGCCACTTTCCTTCCCTCGGAGAATACACCGGGATGTTTGGCCTGAATAAAACCCGCGCGAGCTGGCTCAACCCGAAAGCGATCATCATGCACCCTGGCCCGATCAATCGCGGAGTGGAGATCGACAGCGAACTGGCGGACGGAGAGCACAGCGTGATCCTCGAACAGGTGGCCAACGGCATCGCGATCCGCATGGCCGTTCTTTATCTGTGCTGCGGCGGGCAGCCCGAGCACGTGATGCCTACGGCATAATTTTTCTCAATGCCCTCTCTCTGGATCAAAAATGCCCGGGTCATCGACCCGTCCACGAAACGCGACGCTGTCGGGGACGTATTCGTGTCGGAGGGAAAATTCGTCCCCTCGCTTTCCGCGTCCGCAAAAAAGGCGGCTAAAATCATCGATGCACGCGGCCTCGTCGCCTGTCCGGGCCTCGTTGATATTCACGTCCATTTTCGCGAACCCGGGCAGACGCACAAAGAGACGATCGCGACGGGCTCGCACTGTGCGGCCGCGGGGGGATTCACCACGGTGGTATGCATGCCGAACACGTCGCCGGTGGCGGACAGCGCGGGCACGATTCAATTTATCAAAGACGCCGCGAAACGGGATGCCGTCATCAACGTTCTTCCCACGGGCTGTATCACCGTGGGAATGAAGGGGCAGACGCTTGCCCCGATCGGCTCCTTGAAACGGATGGGCGTCGTGGCGATCACCGATGACGGAGATTGCGTGCAGAGCAACGAGCTCATGCGTCGCGCGTGCGAATACGCCAAAATGTTCGACCTGCCGATCATGGACCATTGCCAGGATGCGTCGATGACTCAGGGCTCGGTGATGAATGAAGGGGTGATGTCGACCCGTTTAGGATTACGCGGGTGGCCGCACGCCGCTGAGGACATCATCGTGGCGCGAAATGTCATCCTTTCGGAATACACGGGAGCGCACATCCATTTACAGCACATCTCCTCCCGCTATTCGGTTGGAATCATCCGCCGGGCAAAAACGCGCGGCGTGAAGATCAGCGCCGAGGCAACGCCGCATCACATTGCGCTGACGGATCAGTCGCTCGCGACCTACGACACGAACTTCAAGATGAACCCGCCCCTGCGGACCGAGGCCGATCGGCGTGCGATCATCGGGGGGCTGCGCGATGGAACGCTCGATTGCATCAGCACCGACCACGCGCCTCATACCGACTACGAAAAAGACAAAGAATTCGATTTCGCGCCAAACGGAATCCTGGGCCTCGAGACCTCGCTCGCCGTTTCCCTCGAAGTTCTGGTGATGAAGAACAAATTCAAACTTCCCCACCTGATCGATTTGATGACCCGTCGTCCGGCCGCATTGCTCGGCCTGCCCGCGGGAACTCTGGCGGAAGGGATGGCGGCGGATCTTTGTCTGTTCGATCCAGAAGAAAAATGGCGCTACGAAGCGAAAGCAGGCTTTAGCAAATCGAGGAATTCCCCGTGGGACGGACTGACCCTTACCGGGCGCCCCAAAACCACGATTGTGGCGGGGCGAATCGTTTTTGATCGCGGGGAAATTCGCCGAAACCCCTAAAGCGGGCCGGGGCCCACCAAGCTCCGTCTAAAAAAAAAGACCCCGCGAAAGGGGTCTTTTTGAGGCACTTATTGAAGAAGCGCGTTAAGCAAGGGCTTTCGCTTTGGCCATGGATCGGCGAACAAAAGTCCCTAACACCAAGCAAGCAGCCCCGATGAGACCGTAGGTCGAAGGTTCAGGAACCGGAACGATCGGCGGAGCTCCGGCAGTGTCCGGGTTGCCGTAAGCTTGATCGCCCTGCGACTGCCACTTAACACTCATGCCGTTTTGGCCTAGAAAGCCCGTGACGTGATCGAAATTCGTGAACTGAAAAACAAACGTCGCAGAGTTTCCGAATTGAACACCCTCGTTCGGCTGGCCGCCATTAACGTTCTGTCCAGATCCAGCACCAGCGTCCTGGTCGAAATTGCTGAGACTATACGGGGTGAAATAACTCCAAGTATCGGCCGGGACACCCGAGGTGCTGAGCAGTGATCCCCCCGCGGCGTACCCCGTGGGAACATTGAAGCCGAAAGAGGTGACGATGCCGGTCACTCCACCGACTCCAGCGTGCGTATTGTCGACAACCACCGTCACCTGATTTGTCCCGGTGTTGATCGAGAAGTTAAACGAAGTGGTCACACCAGAACTTCCGGTGGCAACGTACAGCTGCGCCTGAGCCACAGCAGAACACCCGAGCAACGCGCAGGCGGAGATAATATTTTTGAAGGTTGAGTTCATGGCTTGAGATTTCGGTGCTATGGATTTCTGAGATGTAAAATATACGCTAAGCAATTACGTTGCGTTAATGGCAGCACTGCCCTTCGCGCGGCAAGCATAAAGACTAATGATTGCGTTAGCATAACTACGGAGCCGGTTCGATCTTAGGCGGGGAGTTGCAGGTGAAACCGGCCGCCGTACCGCGACCCCGTAAATTTCCCGTGAAGAAAAACTATGTAAAACCTTCTCGTGAAAGTATTTTGGAGTTTATGCGTTCTGTGGGCCCCCCATGAGTGCCCTCAAAATCATCCATGAAGTCCCTCACAAGCCCGTTTACCGCCCTCCTCATTGCACGCGGCGTCGCCGCCACTCTCCTTGCGATCGCAATTCCACAGGCAGTTATCGCTGCTGGAAACCCAAGACTGCCAGCCGACATTCGACTCGCGCGGAATGTAAAAAGCGAAGATGCCATCGCTCAGCTTGGCGCAAGACTGCCCGACGTGGCGCGCGCGTACGGTTTAAGAGGCGATGAACTCGCCGACCTGTTCCGCAAACAATCCGGTTTATGGAGCGATGCTCAAGGTTCACTCCTTTACCTTTGCGAAGGATTGCCCGTCGCGGCGGGGACCACACTCGCCGGAACCACAGTCGCTTCAGCACCAGCCTCCACTGTGAGTGCAGCTACGCCTGCGACGTTTACTCTCCACAGCACGCCAGGCTCGACCCGAGTCATTTATCTCGATTTCACCGGCCATACCACGGCTGGCACCCCGTGGAACAGCAACTTCACCGGGGGGGCTAGCATTGTTTCCCAGCCCTTTGACCTTGATGGCGATCCCTCAACCTTTAGCGCAGACGAATGCGCGTTCATCCAGCGGGTATGGCAACGCGTCGCTGAAGATTTCGCTCCCTTCGCCGTTGATGTCACAACGGAAGATCCCGGGCTTGAGGCGCTCCGCTACTCGGGCTCCGGCGATAATGCTTACGGCCAAAGAGTCGTGATCACACCGAGCAACTGGTATAGCACCAACGCAGGCGGTGTCTCTTACGTCGGCTCTTTCAATTGGTCGTCAGAAACCCCGAATTTCGTCTTCACCCAACAGCTCGCCAACGGAGAAAAATACATTGCCGAGGCGATCTCTCATGAGACGGGGCACGCGCTGGGTTTGAGCCATGACGGGGCGAGCGGTGGATCGCCGACGGAATATTACGCCGGGCAAGGAGATTGGGCTCCAATCATGGGCAATAGCTACTACCGATCGATCACCCAGTGGTGCAAAGGCGAGTATCAGAATGCGAACAACACGCAGGACCAGCTCTCCATCATGCAATCGTACGGTGCGCCTCTGCTCCCGAATACCTTCGGCAGTACTCTCGCGACCGCGACGCCTATTTCCGGGCCGGCCTTCAGTGTCGGCGGTACCATCACCGGTCGCACGGACGTCGATCTCTTCCGCTTCAATGCCGGCGCAGGCACCATTTCACTGACGGTGGCAAACCTGTCTCCTCAGCCAAATATGAACATTCAAGTCCAGCTCCTTGATGGAGCGGGAAACCTCGTGCAGAGCGGAGGCTCGTCCGTGGCGAACGTGGCCCTGTCCGCCAACGTTAACGCCGGCACTTACTACTTAAAAATTAACGGCAGCGGTAGCGGTGATCCGTTTACCAACGGTTATTCCAACTACGCCAGCGTCGGTAACTACGTGCTCACGGGCTCGGTGGCGCCGACAAGCGAGAACCAGGCGCCAGTAGCCGTGGCGAACGGCTCCCCCACTTCCGGTGTTGCTCCGCTGCCGGTTACCTTCTCGAGCGCGGGTTCTTCCGATGCGGACGGTTCCATTGTCTCATACGCCTGGTCATTTGGAGACGGCACCTACTCATCGGAAGCCAGCCCGGCTCACGTTTACGCGAACACCGGCAACTACACGGCGACCCTCACTGTCACCGACAACGGTAATCTTAGCGGCGTCAGTACCGTTTTGGTCGCGGTGAACGCACCAGCAAATCGCGCGCCGATCGCGGTTGCCTCCGGCACCCCAACCAGCGGAGTCGCTCCCCTGCCAGTGTCATTCTCAAGTGCAGGTTCGTGGGACTCTGACGGCAGCATCGCCTCTTACCGCTGGGACTTTGGTGACGGCAATTCTTCAACATCACCCTCACCGTCGAAAACCTATAACGCGGTGGGCACGTACACTGCGCGGCTCACGGTGACCGATAATCAAGGGGCAACGAATTCGACCACCGTCGAGATTTCTGTCGGCGCGCCGTTGGTCGTCGTGAATCCCGATTTCGACGTCGATGCCCAGTCCTTCGCACTTTCGCTCACAAAAGCGGCCAGCGGTACGACTGGAAAGGCCACTATTTTCATCCGCGACCGTTTGGGCCGCCCCGCTTCGGGGGTGAGCGTGACCATTCAATGGTCCGGCTTGGTTTCAGGGAACTCCACCGCCCAAACGGACGCTGACGGCAAAGTCCTCTTCTCTTCTGGGCGCAGTAAGAAAGCCGGATCGGTCACCGCCAGTATCACCGCCATCACGCCCTCCGCGGGAGCGCAGTACGATGCGGCGATCTACGCCGAGCCCACGGTTCGCACGATTGTCTTGAACTAACCCTTCCTGTCAGGAGAGGTCCCACGCCGGGACGAAGAAACCGCACTCTGCATTTCTTCGCCTCGGCTTTTTGTTGGTACACGACGGACCCGTGGTGACGGACACGATCTTGCGCGGGCGGAGAATTTCCGTCGCACTGGCCGGCTCATGTCCAAGACGGCCACTGCAATCGCTATCGCCTTTGAGCTTAGCCTGATCTTGGCGGGGTTGGTCCTCTTTTGGCGCTTAAAACTGAGTCCCACAGCGCGCCAGCAATCGACGAACCTGGCGCTCACGCGTTGGGATGCCCCGCCGAGCGAATTTTTTCTGTCACTCTGGCTGATTTGCGCCGCCGCCTTTGCGGCTTCAATGGGCGCGCGCCTCGGTTTAAGCCGCTACCCTTTGTCACGCGATGCCACCGCGGCGGTCGCAACCGCCGCTGGCCAGCTTGGAGTCGTCATTGGCGTGCTGGTTTTCCGCAGATTCTTCGATCGTTCCAAGCCTCCGGCCCTGTCCTCGAAGGAAAATGTCATCGGTGCGGGTGTGGTGACTTTTCTGCTCGCGATGCCGCTCGTCGCGATCACCAGCCTTATCTGGCAGGTGCTCCTCAACGCCGTCGGCATTCAGTCTGAGAAACAGGATCTCATCCGCATGTTCTTGGAGGCAAAATCCTTTTTCCTGCTTTCGATTATGACGATCCTGGCCTGTGTGGGTGCGCCGTTAACCGAGGAACTGGTTTTCCGCGCGGGGATTTTCCGCTACGCCCGAACCCGGCTTCCCCGCTGGGCCGCACTCCTGCTGCCGGCGTCTCTCTTCGCGGCGTTGCATCAAAATCTTGCGAGCTTCGCGCCGCTCGTCGCACTCGGAATTCTTTTTTCGCTCGCCTACGAACGAACGGGTCGCATCGGCACGAGCATGATCGCCCACGCGCTTTTCAACTTGAACTCTCTCGTGCTGATCCTTGCCAAGGTCGACTTCTAAGACCGCTGCCCGTGAATCCACTCACCAATAAACGCAGCGAATCCGTCGTCTCTTTGGGCGAGGAGAAGTTGATCGCCGCCATCCGGGGTTGGCTCGGAGCCGCCTCCCCGCGGGCACCGTTTGGGATCGGCGACGATTGCGCGGTGCTGCCTCCTTGCCGCGGTCCGCAACTCATCACCGTCGATCCGGTAATTTACGGCCGCCATTTCGATCACCGTATTCCGGCGCGCGCGGTGGGCGCTAAATTGCTGAAGCGAAACTTAAGCGATCTCGCGGCGATGGGGGGCCGGCCGATTGCGGCGGTCCTCGCGCTCACGCTCGACCGACGCACCAGCGTGAGGTGGCTCGCATCGTTTTACCGTGGGCTGGCGGCCGCCGCGCGGACTTACGGCGTTTCAGTCGTCGGGGGCGACGTCGCTCAAGCCGACGGGGTTGTCGCCGCGACCCTGACATTGCTCGGCGAGGCAACGAGTGACCGTTTTCTAACCCGGCGCGGCGCCCGGCTCGGCGACCATATCTACGTGACGGGCAATTTGGGAAACAGTTTGAGGAGTAAGCACCACTTTCGATTTTCCCCGCGACTCCGCGAAGGCTCCTGGCTCACGCGACAAAAAATCGTCCGCTCCATGATGGATGTGAGTGATGGCCTGGCGAAAGATCTTCACGCACTGACGCCTTCGGCGCTGCAGCCGGCGCTGTTTCCCACAAAAATCCCCTGTCGCCGCGGAGCAGATTTGCGGGCAGCCCTCACCGATGGCGAAGACTACGAACTGGTCTTCACCGTCGCGAAAAACGCCGACTGCGTCCTTTTCGAACGAGCGTGGCGACGGGCGTTTCCGCGCACCCGCCTGACACGTGCGGGCTATTTTGTCGCCAAGCGCGATCTGCCCCGCGGCGCCCTCAATCTGGACGACTATCGTGGATACGAACATCTACGCTAAGCTTCGTGCGGGCGTCAGCACGGGCACGGCGGGCGAAACTCAAGCGCTGGCCGCGGACCTGGCGAAGGCCTTGCCCGCTGATGTCACCCTCGCCCTTCACGGCGACCTGGGCGTCGGCAAAACGACGTTCGTCCAAGGGCTCGCGCGGGGCTTCCAGATCGCTGAGGCGATCACCAGTCCGACATTCAACCTCTATTCCCTTCACCGGGGGCCGGCACGCCTGCTCGTTCATCTTGATGCTTATCGCATCGAGAACCCACGGCAGGTTGAAGACCTCCTCCTGGAGGACTTCCTGTCATCGCCTTGGTGCCTCGCCATCGAATGGCCCGAGAAGATCGAGGCTTGGTTGCCGGCAAACACCCTCCATCTGACGCTCGGAATCAGCCCCGATCAAAACCACACCCTGAAGCTCAGCTGATCAGATCCGGCTAGGTGGCTTGCTCAGGGACAGCAGGTGCGCCTTCAGCCACCGGCTCCGGCGCGGACGCGGGAACGGGGACGTGTACTGTTTCCACGGGAGCCGAAGCCACCGCGTCAGGAGAAGGCGCGCGCGTTTCGCTGACTGGAATCTCAGGGAAGTTTTCCGGATCGTGCTCTGACGCTTCGGCTTCTTTCTTGCGAGCCTCGACCATCGGCGGGGGAGCAAAGAGACGACCGTCGATGAATTCGGTGACGTAACCTTCGCGGACCAGCCAAACCAAGTCGCCCTGCAGGCGTGCAATCTTCGCGCGGTCATCGATCGAAAGCACCGGTTCAATCATCGGGGGCGTTTCAACCGCCGGCGTCGCGTCGGGCGCCGGGACCGCCGGCATTTTGATGCCGAGGAACTTGGCCGGCAACGCGCTGGCTTTCACCATCGCGTTATTTTCCACGAAGCTGATCAAGTTGCCGATGCTGTCCGCAAACGTTTGCCCGGGCACACGGAATTTCCGTTTGACTGCGCAAACATAGCTGACGCCCTTCGAGCCTTTTTTGAAAATGGTGAAATGCTCGCGACGCAACCTCCCGCGCAGCGCATTCGCGGTGTCGAGTGGGAACCGGCGCTGGCGTTCGAGCGCACCTTCCACCGCGTTATAAATTTCGCCGGGCAAAAGCTGCTCGCATAAGGTCCCATGGAACCGCACCGACTCCGTCGCCCGCACTGCCTTGTCTTTCGCGTTCGTCAGGAGGTAGGAACGCGCATCCTCGAACGAATCGAAGGTGATGGCGGAAGAAACGGCGGGAGCCGGGGTATCGGCAGCGGGCGCCGCACCGTCACCGGGGGTAGCGGTTTCAGTTTCGGGCGGAGGCGGCGTTGCCGCGTTTTCTATCGGTTCGCTCGGGACGGGATTCGCCGACGCCTCAGCTGGCTGCGGTGTCGGTTGTGCGCCCGACGGGGTCACACGCGTCGACGTCGGATTTTTCCACGTGTAACGCGTGGTCTTTTTCATCTTCTCGAGCCATTGCGCCACGACTTCCGGGTCACGGATCGTCTCGATCCGGCCGCGATAAGCCTCCAGCGACATCCGCGGAATCTTCGCGGCATGGTGTTGCTGCACGATCTGATTATAACGGTGGTAATTCGGCGGCCCGAGCAGTTCACCCGTGATGCTGCACTTGTTGATCACCTGAAAATTCCCCTTCGGCGGCTCGATCTCCGCTTCCGCGGATTCGAAGAACAGGTTGAGGTGCTTGCTCAACACATGCGCGAGTGCCGCGTCTTCCGTCTCAAAAGGCAGCCCATCGGGTACAGACACGAAGACCGGAAGTTTCACCGGCGCCTCAGCAGCAGAAGCCGCGGTAGGAACGGGTGTCTTGCGGGTAAGCACCACGATGAAGCGGTCGAGCTTCGCCACCACGGTCCGCGCGATCTCGAAAAGCTCAATCGTCCGGCAGGATTTTCTAATCGTTTGGACGAGGGTGTTGAAGCTCGTGTCCTCCGGGTAAAAGGTAACCGAAAAATAAGGACTATCGTAGGGCCCACGTTCGAATGGACTGCCGCTGCCCCCTTGATAGCGCTGCCCACGGTCCCCGCTTGCTCCATCGCGACGGGGTCCCCCTCGATAGTCGCCGCCTCCGGGACCATCGCGCCGAGGCGCCCGGTCACCGCCTGAAACTTGGCGTTCAGGTGCGGCTCCGCCGCCCGGCGGAGTGTGGCTGTCGGGCCCGGGGGCTCCGACCGGTTTACGAAAAGCCCGGCGATCACGCCGGTCCGGCATGGCCCCTCCGCCCGGACCCGCGGAATCGCGGCGATCATCGCGGCGCGGACGCTCGCTTCGTTCGTGTTGATCCGCGGGGGAGGATTTATCCTGCGTCCATTGCGTGCCGAAACTGAAACCCTGGAGCTGCGTCAGATCGAGTTTGTTGAATCCCGCGGGGGGATTCTCCTTGGGAGCATTGTCGTCCATGTAATCCTGAAGCGGGTGTGAACCCGCGAAGTAGTTGGCGTGGTGGCGGGAGAAGCCGGTGAGGTCGGGGCTGGAGTGTCCACACGAGGCGCCATCGGTGGCAAGCGATTTCCCGGTGCGAATAAGACGAACCTGTCGCCCGAAAAATTTCGGGGGCCTTCTCCCGGGACTCCCCTCACTTGGAAAATGGTCGGGGCGGCGAGATTCGAACTCGCGACCTCTACGTCCCGAACGTAGCGCTCTACCAGGCTAAGCTACGCCCCGACTTGGACACTTCTCAGTCCCAAAGACTGGTTCCGAAAAGCCGCCACTCCGAAGAGCAACGAGGGGGGCGAAGCTCGGTAAACCGCCGTGCTGGTTCAAGCACATTCTTCGCCGTCCACGTCTAAACTACGAAGGGGTTGTAGCGCAGTTCGTTCTCCGCGGTGGTCAGCGGACCATGCCCTGGCGCAATGACTGTTCCTGGCGGCGCCGCTTCCAGCACCCGCCGGACGTTCGCCTGCAGCTGTCGGCAGCAAAAATAGCCTCCACCCGCCGATCCTGCGAAAACCAAATCTCCGGAAATCAACAGCGCACGTCCTCCCCTCGTCTCCAAACCACGCACGAGATAACAATTGTGCGCAGCTGAATGTCCGGGCGTGTTGAACGCGGTCACCTCCAGCGAACCAAGCGTCTTTCTTTCGCCCTCACCCATCCCACGGCCGCATGGCGCCGACGATGCCCGCGGCACAAACGCCGGAACGCCACCAAAACGTTTCACCACCGCGCACAGTCCCCCCACGTGCTCTGCTTCCACGTGCGTGAGAAACACCGCATCAAGATGCTGAATCTCGGCCGGCCAGTTTCTTTGGAGTGATTCAATCCCGGCTCCCGCATCGAAGAGCACGCCCCGATCAGAGCCTGCTTCGGCGACGACATACGCATTGGTTACCCCAATCCCGTGCGACATGCGCAGCGGCCACACATTGAAAGGCAGCGCTTCAATCTCCGGCTGCGGGTAACGCCCACAACCGAGGGCGCAAAATCCCACTTCGTTGAGCCCGAGCACAGCGGCAAGGCGGCGCAACTCATCGACCGTAAAGTCCGGACGGTAGTCCACGGCGTCCCGAATTTTGCCGACAGGCAAACCGGCGCGCGCGGCCAGCTCGACTTCGTTGAGCCCCGATTGGTGCATGGCCTTCTCGAGCACGTCGCCGAGTTCGTCTTCAAGTTGAACCGTCTTTGACGTCACGCCTGAACGGTAGAAGACGAAACCGCCTGAGTGCAAAATTGATTTTGTTTTTTCGCGCCGCGGACGGCACCGTCGGCGCCATGGATGCCACGCAATCTGAGGTTCTTGCTATTTTCACCCGCACCCGGGCTTTGCTCGAAGGGCACTTCGTGCTGCGCTCCGGCCTGCATAGCGGGCACTATTTTCAGTGCGCCCAAGTTTGTCAGCGCATGGACGCCGTGGAACGCCTGGCCGAACTCCTGCTGGCCAAGGTGCGGGCGCAGGGACTGAAGTTCACGACGGTGCTCGCCCCGGCCATGGGCGGCTTGGTCATCGGCCAGGAAGTGGCCCGTCAGGCCAAAGCCCGCTATATTTTTGCCGAGAAAGAAAACAATGTCCTGGTCCTTCGGCGCGGTTTCACGCTCGCCAAGGGCGAGTCCGTGCTGGTGGTCGAAGATGTCGTTACCCGAGGCGGTCGAGTGCTCGAGAGTTTGGAAATTGTGCGGCAGGCCGGGGGCACGGCCGTGGGAATCGCGATGCTCGTCGATCGCAGCGCTGGCAGCGCTCGCTTTGAGGTCCCCGCCATTTCGCTGCTCGAATTAAGTTTTCCGACGTATCCCGCCGACGCCGTCCCAGCGACGCTGGCCAAAATCCCCGTGGAGAAACCAGGAAGCTGACAGCGAAAATATTTCGTTCAATCGCCCACGGCCTGCCGCACCTGCGCGCCTGCACCTCAGCCGTCATCGGCACTCTGATTCCCAGAAATCGGTCAAGGGATCCTCGAGGGCGGCCCGCGAGGTCACTCACTTCACATCAATAATCACGCGCCGCGCCCCATTTCGAAACAAGAGCATTGAATGCCTGCCGGGCGTCAGGAGCTTCCGAGCGGTGGCAACATCCACCACTTCTTCGCCGTCGATCTGGATGATCACCATGCCTTCACTTAAGCGATCGGCGTACGGTGATTTCTCATCGACTTTCGTGATCACCAAAGCGTCGACCTCGTCGCGAGCGCGGGTTGCACGCAACCTTTGGGCCGGCGCGAGCGTCGCCACTTCCACCCCCGTCAGGATCTCGTTTGGTCGTTCATCCAGCCGCCCCAGCGTAGCCTCGATGGTCTGCTCCTGGTTTTTCCGGAGGATCTTCAACTTCACCTTCGTCCCGGGAGCCATCTGCGCAATCGCGAACCGCCAGTCTTCATAGGTCGTCAGCACCTTGTCGTTCATCGTCGACACCACATCGCCCGACTTGAGGCCGGCCTTTTCGGCCGGGCTGTTCACAAACACCTCGTCGATGACAAGGCCACGGAAAGTTCTTGGCAGCCCCAGGGACAACGCGTCGTCAGGGGTGATCGCAGAAGTCGTGACGCCAAGGTAACCACGGGCAACCGAACCGGTTTCCACGAGGCTGCGCATGATCGAGGCCGCGAGATTGATCGGTACGGCGAAGCCAATGCCGATGCTGCCGCGCGAGGGCGAAAGGATGGCACTGTTGATGCCGATCAAACGCCCCTTCGCATCGACCAGCGCGCCCCCCGAGTTGCCCATATTGATCGCCGCATCGGTCTGGATGAAGCTCTCGTAGCCTTGGACCTCCTCGAGGATCTTCACATTGCGGTCCTTGGCGGAAACAATCCCCATTGTGACCGTCTGCCCGACGCGAAGGGGATTTCCCACCGCGAACACCACGTCGCCCACCCGCAGCCGGTCGCTGTTCGCCAGCGTCACCACCGGCAGGTTTTCCGCTTCGATCTTGATCACGGCGATATCCGTCTTGGGATCAGCGCCGATCACTTTCGCGATCAGCTCCCGTTCATCCGCCAGTAAAACTTTGAGTTCATCGGCTCCTTCCACCACATGGTTGTTCGTGAGGATGTAGCCATCCGGCGACACAATCACTCCCGAGCCGAGGCCATCCTCTTCGCGTTGCCCGCCACCCACGATGCGCCCGGTGAACGGATTGATGGCGAGTTGTTCCCGGACGAGTTTTTTGGAATAGACCGAAACGACCGCCTTCTGGACCGGCTCCACCACATCCGCATAGCTCGCCACCATCGCGGAACGGGCATCGGTCACGGGCGTGTCATCGACCTTCAGCGCCGGCGCTTTCCGAGGCTTAGGCGTGTCCCTCGTCGCAGCGAACGCCCAGGTTCCCGCAGCAATTCCAAAAAACAACAACCGGGTGAAGCGCATGAATTTCATGAAAGAGCGAAAGACCCACGCAGCATGGGGAAGGTTTCAAACGATGCGCGCGCTGCCTGAAGGGGGCCACGCCGCGATGGGTTGGAACGGGCTTAGAAGCCTTTGATGCGAAACAAACTCGTGACGCTTTCGTTGCTGTTGATGCGCTGGATCGCGTTGCCGAGCAGCGGCGCAATGCTCAGCACGGTGATGGGCAGTCCGTGCGTGTTGACCGGCGTGGAATTCGTCGTGATCAGTTCGTCGATCAGCCCGCTTTTGAGCCGATCGATCGCGATTTCGTTGAGAATACAATGACTCACCGCCGCGCGAATGCTCTTCGCTCCGTGCTCGCGAAGAATTTTCGCCGCCGCGGTCAGCGTCCCGGCCGTCTCGGTGATGTCGTCGACCAGCAGCACATCGCAACCATCGACCTCACCGACCACGTTGATCGCCTCCACCTTCGTCGCGCTTTTGCGTTTTTTCGCGACGAACGCGAGCCCGGCACCCAGCACATCCGCGTAGGCCGCGGCCATCTTCATCCCCCCTACGTCGGGCGAGCAGACGACGAGGTTGTCGCGCTTCTGGGTCGCGAAGTAGTCGAAAAAAACCGGCGAAGCGAACAGGTGGTCAACCGGGATGTCGAAGAACCCCTGGATCTGCTGACTGTGCAAATCCATCGTCAGGATACGGGTGGCCCCGGCAGCGACCAGGATGTTGGCGACCAGTTTCGCCGTGATCGGCACGCGCGGCTGGTCCTTGCGATCCTGGCGGGCATAGCCGTAAAACGGCAGCACCGCCGTGATGCGCTGCGCCGAGGCGCGCCGCGCCGCATCGATCATGATCAGCAACTCAACGAGATTGTGATTCGTGGGCGGGCAGGTCGACTGGATGATGAAGACGTCGTGGCCGCGGACGTTCTCGTTGATCTTCACGAACGACTCTCCGTCGGGGAAACTCGTGACCGTGGCCTCGCCCAAAGGCTCTCCGATCGACTTGCAAATTGCCTCAGCGAGAGGGCGGTTGGAGTTGCCTGTGAAGATTTTCAGCCGGGACTCGCTCATGTGCCCGCGCATCTTGCGGGCGGCGCTCCTAGGAGGAAGACTTTTTTGCAACGACGAGCTGATCTTCCAGCGACGCGACGCGTTTGAACAGGTCGGGGAGTCGTTGCTTCAGCACCGCAATCCGCCGCTCGAGCATAAAAGGAATCGCCGGGTTGCCGTTCACAAAAACGCCCGGGGCAATGTCAGCCGTCACCGCGGCCCCGCCGCCGGCTTTCGCGCCTTTGCCGAGCGCGAGGTGGCCCGCGACGCCCGCCTGCCCCCCCAGGACGACGTAATCCTCCAGCGTCGTGCTTCCGGAAATGCCCACCTGGGCGCAGAGCAGGCAGTGACGCCCGACGACGACGTTGTGCGCGATTTGAACGAGGTTATCGATCTTGGTCCCCTCGCCGATCGTGGTGCTGCTGAAGCGGGCACGGTCAATCGTGCTGTTGGCCCCGATCTCCACGTCGTCCCCGATGATCACGTTTCCGACTTGGGGAATTTTCTCGTGACGTCCCTGCATGAACTCGTAGCCAAACCCATCACCACCGATGATCACCCCTGGCTGCAACCGCACCCTCTTACCCAGGACACACTCCGCGCCAATGATGACCCCGGGCATCAGCCAGCAGTCTTCTTCGAGTCGTGCGTCCCGACCGATGAAAACCTGCGCCTGGAGATGAACGCGTTCTCCAATCGAAGCGTTGGCCTCGACCACGCAGAGAGGGCCAATGGTCGCGGATGCCGCTACTTTCGCTCCCGAGGCGATGAACGCCGTGGGATGCACTCCCGGGACGGGCGTCGGCCAGAGATTCTTCTCGATGCGCGCACAAATCCGGGCGAGTGCCGCCGAGGGATTCTCCACCAGCAAAAACAACTGACCCGGCCGCGGAGCGCCCTCGTAGTCTCTCGGAAGCAACACCACGGACGCTTCGGTGGCGGGGACGTCGTTTTTGTATTTGGCGTTGCCCAGGAAGGACAAATCACCGGCGCCCGCTGAATTGAGCGCGGCGATTCGATGGATGGATTTCTCAGTTGTCCCGCGCGTTGCAGCGGGCTCGACGATGGCTGCGATCTCCGCCGGGGTAAACGAAACCTGCATGCCGCGGCAGCGTGCGGTTTTCGGCCGGCGGTGCAATTCAGCAAAACAAAAACCCCGCTCGAGAGCGGGGCTTTTG
>JBDSSU010000446.1:0-9951 GCA_039928635.1 Opitutaceae bacterium
GATCGAGGCGGGTTGCCGCCGGCGCCACCAGAGGGTGAACGCACGACACTCCACCCGACGGCCCTGTTCACGCACGCCGCGGATGTCGCTTTGACGCCGCAAATGCTGCTCGGTGCGGAAGCGCATGGGAGCCGCGGGCGACGGGCGCGGACGAAACGGGAAAACGGTCAGACGACCGTCAGGCGCTTACGACCCTTCAGGCGACGGGCTTTGATGACTTTGCGTCCGCCTTTGGTGGCCATACGGGCACGATAACCGATCTTGCGGGCGCGCTTTTTGCGGTGCGGGCGGAATGTTGGTTGCATGACTTTTTAAGGAAAAGAGGGTCAGAGGTGCCCGAGCGAAGGAGGGGTGTCAAGGGCCGGTTTGCCTTGGGCCGTGATCGAATCTGGAGCGGCGTACGTGACCGTTTGTGGGATGCGACTCGCTGCCAAAAATCTCTGTCCAATTGCGCGCGGGTTCCCCAGCTTCCGCACCATGCGCATCGCTGTGTTTTCCGACACGCACGACCGGTATCCCTCGCGGTTACCGGCGATGCTTCGCGGCGCGGACGAGTTGTGGCATTTGGGCGATGTGTGCGCTCCGGAGACGCTCGAGGAATTCACCCGGCTCGGTCCTCCCTTGCGCGTGGTGCTGGGGAATTGCGATTCGCACTTGGAGTGGCCCGTCACCCTCGAACTGGAACGGGAGAACGTAAGATTTCATCTTACGCACATTCCGCCGAGCCGGGCGCCCAAAGGTGCGCATGCGGTGCTGCATGGGCACTTGCACGTGCCTCGCGACGAAATGATCGGGACCGTCCGTTGGTTGAACCCGGGCTGCATCACCCGTCCGAGTGGAGGATTCCCACCGAGTTTCGCCTGGCTGACCGTCGCGGACGGAAAAATGACTTGGGAGACGGTGCCCCTCAGATGAGCCGCCGGTCGCAACCGACTCGTCCGCCGGAAGACTTGCGATTGTCCGGTGGTCCGCGGACAAGGCGTTTGAACGGTGCGATCCCTTTGCCTCTTTTTTTCTGATCGTGAAACGCGAAGAGCAGCAGGATCTGTTTGGTCTTTTTTCCCCCGCGGCAGGAGTTCACAAGGCCCCGCCGACCGCACCGGCTCCAAAAGAGGCGATCGTCTTCGAGCGCAGCGACCGGGCGCGAAATTACCGGCTCACGTTGAGACGGGACGGCACGGCGGTGGCCACGATTCCCCTGCGGGGCTCGGAGCGTGAAGCCCGCCGCTTCGTGGAAAATCATCGCGACTGGCTGGACCGCGCGCGGGAGCGGCAGCGGCACCGGCCGCGCGGGGCGGATATCTGGATGCCGGGTACGCGGGTTTTGTGGCGTGGTGAGCTCACTGAAATCCGGATTGCCGCGACCGGGGACCGGCCACACGTCTGCCTCGCGGCCGATGTGTTTCGCGTGGCGGGTTTCGAGGGCGATTTGCGGCCGACGCTGGAGGCGCATTTCGCCCGCCGGGCGAAGATTGAGTTGCCGGCGCGCACTTGGGAACTCGCGGCGGTCACGGGCGTGGATGTGAAACACGTCACGGTGCGCAACCAGCGGTCGCGGTGGGGATCCTGTTCCGCGAATGGGACGATTTCGCTGAACTGGCGCCTCGTGCAAACTCCGGAATCGGTGCGCGATTACATCGTTTATCACGAGCTCATGCATCTTCGGGAGATGAATCATTCGGCGCGTTTCTGGGCGCGCGTGGAGGAGGTTTGCCCCGGCTGGCGGGACGCCGAGCACTGGCTCAAACGCAACGGATCGCTGGTGGGTTTATAACAAGCCGGATCATCGGTGAGCCGGGCAGCCGATGAGCACGGCACGCGGTGTTACGCGTCCTCTCACTCTGTGAAGTATTTCGGATTCGGTTAGCAACAGCAGAGGCCGCGAGATTTTTTCGGAAGTTTGGCGGAGCAAAAGCGGAGAGCTTGGGTCGGACGGTGGAGGAAAAATGAATGCGTCGGGAAAAAACGCTGAACAAAAAGCCGCTCAAGCGGCGCAGTCGAAAAAGAAAGCCCCGCGGCGGAGCAAGCTTTCGCAGATCACACGAAGTGCGTTACTCGCGGTGGGACTCACGGCGGCGCAGCTCAGCGAGGAGGCGGATTTCTTCGGCGAAAAAATCTTCCACCGGAACCTCGTCGATCGCCTCCATTCCACGTCACTGACCCGCTACCACGACTAATCGATCAACGGAAATCGATCAGCTCGACCTCGAAGACGAGCGTGGCCTGTGGCGGGATCTTGGGGAGACGGCCTTTTACTCCGTAGGCGAGCCAGTGGGGAATGATGAGCGTGCGCTTCTCGCCTTTTTTCATGGTAAGAAAAGCTTCATCCCACCCCGGGATGACATCTCCGATTCCGACGCGAAACGTGAGTGGCCCGCCGTTCTGATAGGAGCTGTCGAAAGGCGTCCCGTCCAAGAGGCGGCCGTCATAATGCGCGATGACTTGCCCACCAATGCGCGGGCCGGCGTTGCCGGTGCCCGGAGTACGTTCCACCCAGCGAAGACCCGTTTGAGAGACGCGTGCATTCCCATACTTTTCCGCAATCAGCATGGCGTCCTGAGTGGAGAGTTGCGGGGCTTCGGTCGCCAGGGCCTGGCGCATCGCGCTGTTGATCGGGCGACCCGGCGATTGACGCGCGAGCATTCCCGAACGCACGACCAACGCGATCGTCAGCAGGGTAATTCCGAGCAGGGCGAGATAGAAAAAACTGCGCATGAGGGGATGAACGGGAAGAACGGGGCCAAGGCAATTTCGCAAAAGTGAAGGGCGCGAATTGGAGCGGGGGTTTAGCCCGCATGCATCACATTTTTCGTGAAGATTTTTTTGCCACAGAGAGCACAGAGCTCGGACACAGAGTTCACAGAGCCAAACATCGTGTCTTACTCTGTGGCCTCTGTGTCCGAGCTCCGTGTCCTCTTTGGTTCATGCCTTGGTTGAATTTTGGTATGAGTTTTTCGGGTTAGTCTTCGCGTTTCGCCGACGGACGGGTGTCGTCAAAATTCCGCCGTTCCCGGGGTGCGGGCAAAGGGGATGACATCGCGGATATTCGCGACGCCGGTGACGAACATCAGCATTCGCTCAAAGCCCAGGCCA
The DNA here is from genome assembly GCA_039928635.1 of Opitutaceae bacterium. Classification (GTDB taxonomy): domain Bacteria; phylum Verrucomicrobiota; class Verrucomicrobiia; order Opitutales; family Opitutaceae; genus DATAKE01. Next base: position 3,094 of record JBDSSU010000446.1, read on the forward strand.
AAGCCGGAATGCGGGACCGAGCCGTAGCGACGGAGGTCCAGATACCACCAGTATTCTTTCTCACTCAAATTGTGCTGCCGCATATTTTCGCGGAGCACCTCGAGCCGCTCCTCCCGTTGACTCCCACCGATGATCTCGCCGATCCCCGGGACGAGCAGATCCATTGCGGTGACGGTTTTGCCGTCGTCATTCACGCGCATGTAGAACGGTTTCAGGGTGCGGGGATAGTTGTAGACCGTGACGGGACATTTGAAGTGATCCTCGGCGAGGTAGCGTTCGTGTTCGGACTGCAGATTGTCGCCCCAAGCCACAGGATGCTCCCACGTCCGTCCGCTCTGATTCAGGATCTCGATCGCCTCGGTATAACTGCACCGCTGGAACGGGCGCTCGAGGACAAAGTCGAGCCGGGCGAGAAGATCCTTGTCCACGAACTTGGTGAAAAATTCGAGATCGGCGGCGCAGTGTTGTTTCGCGTCCCGGATCAGGTGCTTCACGAACTCCTCCGCGATGGCCATGTCGCCTTCCAGATCCACAAATGCCATCTCGGGCTCGATCATCCAGAACTCGGAAGCGTGACGTGAAGTATTGGAGTTCTCCGCGCGGAAGGTCGGACCAAAGGTGTAGATGTTCGAGAGCGCGGAAGCGAAGATCTCGCCTTCCAATTGTCCGCTGACGGTGAGGTAAGCTTTCTTGCCGAAGAAATCTTTTTTAAAATCCACCGCGCCCTCCTCGTTCATGGGCGGATGCGAGGCGTCGAGCGTGGTCACTCGGAAAAGTTCGCCGGCTCCTTCGCAGTCGCTCGCCGTGATGATCGGCGTGTGGACGTAGATGAAGTTCCGCTCCTGGAAGAACTGATGGACCGCGAAAGCGAGGCGGCTGCGAACGCGGAAGACCGCGCCAAAAAGATTCGAGCGCGGCCGGAGATGGGCGATCTCACGCATGAACTCGAGCGTGTGGCCTTTCTTCTGGAGCGGATAGGTCGCGTCGGCCTCGCCAAGCACGGTGAACGATTCTGCCACGACTTCCCATTTTTGCCCCTGACCTTGCGAGGAGACGAGTTTCCCCCGCACGCGGATGGAAGCTCCCGTCGCCACTTTCTCGATGTGCGCGTAGTCGGGGAGAGCAGCATCGGCGACGACCTGGATGCCTTTGAGCGATGAGCCGTCGTTGAGCTCGATAAAGGAAAATGTTTTGGCGTCGCGCCGCGTGCGCACCCAGCCTTCGAGCAGAATCGCGTCGGCGGGTTGGGCGGCACCCAGAGCATCTTTGACGAGCGTGCGGTTCATGAGAAGGGGGTGAAAAGAAGGGCGTTGCGCGCAGACTGGCAAATGCGGAATCCCTGATCTCCGGCCTCATCGGGTGAACCGCCTTCCCAATTGCCGGTCTGCGAGGCTTGTATGAAACTCATAACCTCCACCTCACCTCGCTCCCACCGCTCGCTGGTCTCGGCGCACGCGCTGCTCGTTTGTAGCGCGGTCGCTCTTCTAGCCGGGTGCGCTTCCGACCGCGAATCCCACGTCGTGTCCGCGCCGCCCCCTCCTGCTCCGACGACAACCGGAGTGGTCATGGCCGCCCCGATGACGACTCAAACTGCCGTAGCGGTTCCGATGGCGAATGCCGCTCCCGGCACGGTAATCGTGATGCAGGCTCCGCCGGCGCCTCCGCCGCCCGAAGCAGTCACCGCGCGACCCTCCTCAAGTCACATTTGGGTCCCCGGTTATTTCACCTGGCGCAACAACCGTTACGAGTGGATGGCCGGTCATTGGGAAGTTCCGCCGCGCTCAGGATCTGCCTGGGTTGCTCCCCGATGGGAACAGGAACGCGGCTCGTATCGCTTCTACGAAGGCTACTGGAACTGAGCCCCGCAGTTTCCCCTCATTCCCCGATCACCCAAACGGCGCGACAGCTCGCGCCGTTTTTTTTGGCACCCGCGATCGATCTTGTGGTTCCGCATTCCCCGTGACGTCGCAGGGGCTCAACCCGTCGCAGCCAGGAGTGGACGCTTCTGCACCGGACTCTTTGGAGCCATCCCGCCATGCAGGGCGGTGTAGAACGGACTGCCTGGCTTGATCGATCCCCGGAGGACCGGCTCGCCCGTGAAGGCACTTTTATAGATGGCGGTCAGCAGCTCGAGCGTGCGGCGCGCATCGGCACCGCTGGTCAGCGGGCGCACACCGGCGTCCATGTTTGCCACGAAGTCTGCAAGTTGCGCCGCGTGCGTTGAGCCGGTGTCGGGCGGGAAACTTTGCCAGGCTTGGGTGAGCGCATTGCCCTCGTCGAGCGCGGCCGGGCCCGGGGTGAATTTCCAGTTGTCGCGGTTATAGCCGTAGAGATGGGTGAGTTCGACCGTGGCGCGTTGGTAATCGAGCCGGATGTACGTTTCCTGCCGCGGGCTGAGAGCGCTGTTCACCACGGAGGCCATGGCGCCGCTGGCGAACCGCACGAGGGCCATCGACACGTCTTCGACCTCGATCGCGCGGTCGAGGGTGGCCGCTTGCGCGCGCACCTCCGACCAATCGCCAAGAAGATGGAGCAGGTGGTCCATGGCATGGATGCCGAGCCCCATCGTCGGCCCGCCGAGTTCAGTCGCCCATCGCCCGCGCCACGGCACGCCGTAATATGCGGTGTCGCGATACCAAAGCGTGTTGCACACGGCGACGAGCGGACGGCCGAGCATCCCGCTGTCCGCGAGCCGGCGCAGATGAGCCGTCGAGGAGGCAAAGCGCTGCTGGAACACGCATGCGGTAAAGCGGCCGGTGCGTTGCTCCGCGGCCTCGATCCGGTCGAGTTCGGCGAGTGAAGCGCAAAAGGGTTTTTCGCATAACACCCATGCCCCCGCCTCCATTGCCGCAATGCTCAGCGCCGCATGCGATGCGGGCGGCGCGGCTACAATCACGATGTCGGGTTGGGTGGCTTTCAGAGCCGCGGCATAGTCCACGTGCGCCATCGGCACGTTGTGACGGTCGCAGAAAGCACGCACCCGAGCTGGATCCGTATCGACCGCCGTGACGAGTTCCACGCGGCCACGCGTTTCTTCTATCGCTCGAAAATGGGTGTCAGCAACGCTCCCGGTCCCGACCAACAGGGCGCGATAAGTTTTACTCATTTGGGGTGGGGTCCTGAGTGCCGGGAGCTTTCCCTTCGGTCAATTTTGAACCCCCGATGCTCCGCTCCGAATTTGCCTGACAGTCCGTACTATTCGCTCCCTTTTCCGTCGGCTGAATCGCGACTTCGGGAGTCCATCTTCAAGCAAGCTTTGACCAGCCGAGGGACTTGGCTATCGCTGTACCACCATGAAATCGCCCCTTTACCTCCTTACGAGCATTGGGCTCACGTTTGCTTTTGCCGCGGTATTTCCCGCTGGTGCGGCGGACGTCATGCCGGCTGCGGCCAATGTTGCGCCTCCCTCCGCCCCGGTCGCCCCTCCAGCGGTTGAGAAAGGATACCTCAAGCTCAGTTTTGATCACCTGGCGTCGTTCAGCTTCGTGGTCCCCACGGGTGACGAAGGCGCAGCGGCAAAAAGCGCTGACCAGCAAATTCCGACCAACGTGAAAAGTTGGAATGGGAAGAAAGCCCAGCTCGTCGGTTTCATGATTCCCGTGAAAATGGAGAAAGGGCTCGTCACCGAATTTCTCCTCATGCGGAACACCCTCGCGTGCTGCTATGGCGCGACGCCGAGTGTCAATGAATGGGTGACCGTAAAGATGAAGAAGGGCATTCCGCCGACGATGGACGTTCCCGTGGAGTTCTACGGGGAGCTAAAAGTGAAAGCGGTTTTCGAGAACGGCTATCTCTCCGGCATCTATCAGCTGGAGGGTGAGCGAATGGGCGACGTGAAGGGCTAAAGTAAAAGCTTTAGTTTCTCGCGCTGCCTTTGATCGGCCCTCGTCATCGCCGGGCCGAGTGTCCGGCTACCTCGAAATATCCCGCTGGCCCAGGACCCGGAAACGGTAGTTCGCAAGCGACTGCGCGGCGACCTCGCTGTCTTCCACATTGATCGCCAGCGCCGATTTCCCCTCCGGCCGCTTAATAAAGCTGTAGATGTAGTGAATGTTGATTTCCGCCTCGAGCAGCGCCTTCAGGACTTCCTGCAGTTGCGATTCATCGATGATCTCCACCGCGAGCACATCACATTCGGTGTAGGGAAAATCATTGTTGACCATCAGCTCGCGCGCCTTGTCCGGGTCGTCGACGATCAGGCGGACGATGGAGCTGTCCGTCGTATCCAGAACGGTGATCGCCATGACGTGAACTTCGTTCGTCTTGAGCAGCGCAGTGAGATCGTTCAACCGGCCCACCCGGTTTTGCACGAAGACCGAAAACTGTTTCACGGGATCACCGGAGGTGAGGTTGATCTGTGCCGTCATGCGTTTCGGGAGGGTGGGAAGGTTCGTCCAGCTGGTCAATGCCTGGCCGGCGCAGGCTTTCCCGAGAATGAGGAAAGCGCGTTGAGCTTCCACCGATGGACCCGCAGCTTCCGCGCGTGACCCCCGAGCTTCCCGAGCATCATGCCGCCACCCAACGCCGCGCCGAGGCGAGCGCGCAGCTGGTGTTGCGCGGGATCGCTTTGAACGCGTTGCTCGCCGCGGCGAAGATCGCCGGAGGAATTCTCGGGAATACCTATGCGCTGATTGCGGATGGGGTGGAGTCGCTGATCGACATCCTGTCGTCGTTCATTGTGTGGGCCGGATTCCGGGTGGCATCGCAGCCGCCCGACGCGGAGCATCCGTATGGGCACGGCAAAGCGGAGCCGCTCGCCGCCCTGGCGGTGTCGGTCTTCGTCTTTGCCGCCGCGGGTTGGATCGGCTGGCGGGCGGTGCATGAAATCATCACGCCGCATCACGGCCCCCACTGGCTGACGCTTCCGCTGCTGGTCGGGGTGGTCGCGATCAAGCTTTGGTTTTCAAAACGCTTGGGCGTGGCCGGCGCCGCGGCGGGAAGCACGGCATTGAGCATTGAAGCGTGGCACCACTATTCGGACGCGCTGACCTCGGCCGCCGCGTTTGTCGGGATCTCGATCGCGCTCATTGGGGGCCGGGGCTGGGAGGCTTCGGACGATTGGGCGGCTTTGCTCGCCTGCGCCGTCATTGCCTTCAACGGCGTGGGAATGTTCAACCGCGCGCTGGGCGATGTGATGGACACCGCCGTTTCCACGGAATTCGAAAACGAAATCCGCGGGGTCGCACTTCGCGTTCCCGGTGTGCGCGCTCTCGATAAATGCCGCGTGCGCAAAAGTGGTTTGAGTCATCTGGTCGACATCCAAGTGCGCGTCGATGGCGACCTCACCGTGCGCGCCGGTCACGACATCGCCCATGCGGTGAAGGATGCGTTGCTGGCCTCGGTCCCGCATGCGGTCAGCGATGTGTCGGTGCACATTGAGCCGATGATCTGAAGAGCGTCGTCGTGGGTTGCGGGAGGATTTATGCTTCGAGTTTCCCGCCAGCCTCCAGCCCCGTAAACCCGGCGATGCGGCCACCGCCCCTGAGCAGGAAAGCACTTCGTCCACCCGTGACCCAAGGTTTACTCGCGCCCAACCCGTGGGAAACTCCTGTTCTAGTCTATTCTTAGGACATAATCGGCAGTCTTTCGGGTTTGCGGATGTTTCGGTCGCCCGCAACTTGGCGCGCATGACCAAGCCTGCTTCCAACCGACCCCTCAGCGCCAACCAACATCTCGTTCGATGGATCGAGAAGATGGTCGACCTCTGCAAGCCCGATGCCGTGCATTGGGTGGATGGGTCGCAGAAGGAATACAACGCCCTCTGCGCGCAAATGGTTGGGGGCGGAACGTTCATCAAACTAAACCAGAAAAAATGGCCGGGTTGTTATCTGGCGCGCAGCGATGCGGGCGACGTTGCTCGCGTCGAGGACCGAACCTTCATCTGCTCGCTTTCGAAAGAGGCGGCGGGGCCGACGAACAACTGGGTCAACCCGTTCGAGATGCGAAAGACGCTGAAGGGTCTGTTCAACGGGAGCATGAAGGGGCGCACGATGTATGTGCTGCCGTTCAGCATGGGGCCGGTCGCATCGCCGATGTCGCAGATTGGCGTGCAGCTGACGGATTCGCCTTACGTCGTCGTGAACATGCGCATCATGGCCCGCATCGGGCTGCCGGTTTATCGCGAAATCGACAAGGGCGAGAAGCGCGTCGTGCCCTGCGTGCACTCGGTCGGTGCGCCGTTGAAGAAGGGCGAAAAGGATGTGCCCTGGCCGTGCAACAAGGAAAAATACATCGTCCACTTTCCCGAGTCGCGCGAGATCTGGAGCTATGGCTCGGGTTATGGCGGCAACGCCCTGCTCGGCAAAAAATGTTTCGCGCTGCGCATCGCGTCGGCGATGGCCCGCGACGAAGGCTGGATGGCGGAGCACATGCTCATCCTCGGCGTCGAGAATCCGCAGGGCAAAAAAGTCTATGTGGCGGCGGCGTTCCCCAGTGCGTGCGGCAAGACGAATTTCGCGATGATCATCCCTCCCGCGCATTTTCAGAAACAGGGCTGGAAGGTCTGGACCGTCGGTGACGACATCGCGTGGATCAAGCCCGACGCGAGCGGCCGGCTGCGCGCGATCAATCCCGAGGCCGGCTTCTTCGGCGTGGCGCCCGGCACGAGCAACAAAACCAATCCCAACGCGATGGCCGCGCTCGCGAAGAACACCATCTTCACGAATGTGGCACTCACTCCCGATGGCGGGGTGTGGTGGGAGGGCATGACCGATTCGCCCCCGGAGATGGCGACCGACTGGCAGGGTAAAATCTGGACCCCGGAAATCGCGAAAGCCACCGGTGCGAAGGCGGCGCACCCGAACTCGCGTTTCACCGCTCCCGCGAAACAGTGCCCCACGATGGATCCCGATTGGGAGA
>JBDSSU010000447.1:0-31467 GCA_039928635.1 Opitutaceae bacterium
TTCGGAAGCGCGGCAACCGCCGAGGACGCGGGCATTCCCCGGGAGCGCCGCGCGGCCGAGCGCAGCAGCATCCTCGATTTCATCCGCGCCGACGCCAAGCAGCTCCAGAACCGCCTCGGCCGTTCCGACCAGCAAAAGCTCGACGAGTATTTCACGTCGGTCCGCGAGATCGAGCGCCGCGTCGTCTCCTTCGAGAGCATGAGCGCGACCATCCCGGACATGAAGGCGCCCGCCGGCATCCCGCACGACGAGAAGGGCAACGAGAGCTACCCCGAGCACATCCGCCTGATGATGGATTTGCTCGTGCTCGCGTTTCAGACGAACAGCACGCCCATCGTGACGCTCATGCTCGCCAGCGAGTCGAGCGGGCGCACCTTCCCGTGGCTCGGCATCGGGGGAGACGGCCACCATCCCATCTCCCATCACCAGCGCAACCCGGCGCAGCTCGCGAAGATCCAAAAAATCGACCAGTTCTACGCCGGGCAATTCGCCTATCTGTTGGGCAGAATGAAGAGCATCAAAGAGGGCGACCGCACCATGCTCGATAACACCCTCCTCGTTTACGGTTCCTGCATCCGCGACGGAGACAGGCACGACCACGCCGACCTCCCCATCATCATGGCGGGTCGCGCCGGCGGGGCTCTGAAGACCGGGCGTTTCCACAAACTCGAGCAGTCCGCCCCGATGTCCAATTTCTTCCTGACGATGGCGGACCTGCACGGTGTGGCGGTCGAGCGGCACGGCGACAGCACGAGCAAGTTGTCGTTGGGTTGAGCGGCCAACGTTCCCCATCTCGGCTAGCCGGAACGATGTAGTTGAACCACGAATGGACACAAAGGGACACGAATGAAAAACACTGGGAGACGGGCGCGCCTGAGCCACTCACTGAAAGGTGAGTGGAAGCCATGACTCCGGATTTTTTCCCGGTCGCTCTGATCTTTGCGTCCATTCGTGCCAATTCGTGGTTTCTCACTGCATGGATGCGGCTAAGACCGGACTCAAAGCCTAGCTGATCCTTTACTGACGGTCGTCTCCGCCTGCGCCACGTCGGTCGTAGCCGGTCTTATTCTTCCCAGCGCGAGAACCGTCGCGTCACCCCTTTCCCCCACTACCCCACATGCGTCACCTCGCCATTCCCCTCGTCCTCTTGGTTACCGCCGTCGCCTTCGCGGCTGAAGCCCCGAAGAAAACCACCGATCTCTACGTGCTCGGCGCCGATTCAAAGCCGCAGCCCGGTGTGCCGAAGGGCAAGATCACCAAGTCCACCCTCGTCAGCAAAATCTACGACGGCCGGACTTTCACTTACCAAGTTTACGTGCCCGCGCAGTACGATGGCTCGAAAGCCGCGTGCGTTTTCATCGGGCAGGACGGCAACAACTTCGTCCGGGAAATCAATGAGCAGACCAAACAGCCCGGCGCGTGGCAGGTCCCCGTGGTCTTCGACAATCTCATCCACAAAAAGGAAATCCCGGTGACCATCGGCATTTTCATCGATCCTACCAGTCGGCGCTCGGAAGAGTACGACACCCTCTCCGATCGCTACGCGCGTTTCGTCATCGACGAAATCCTCCCCGAGGTGAGCAAAAGCTACAAACTCACGGACGATCCCGAGGGCCGGGCCGTCGGCGGGTTTTCCTCCGGCGCGATCTGCGCGTTCACCATGGCGTGGGAACGGCCCGACGCCTTTCGCAAAGTCGCCAGCTTTTTCGGCAGTTACACCTCGATCGCCTACCGTCCCGCCCAGGAAGACAGACCGATGCAACCTGGCGGCGACCTCTACCCGACGCTCATCCGCAAGACTGGGATCAAGCCGCTGACGGTTTTCATCCAGGACGGTTCCAACGATCTGAACAACGAGCACGGCAGCTGGTACCTCGCCAATCAGCAGATGGTTTCCGCGCTCGAGTACGCCAACGCCAACCCGCCCGGCCGAGGCCGTGGTGGACGTCGCGGTGGCGGGGCTCCCGCCGATGCGCCGCCGACGCCGACGCCGCAGGTGCAGTACCGCGTCCAACACGCCTTCGGCGATGGCGGCCACACCGCCAATCACGGCGGCTCGATTTTCCCCGACGTGATGCGCTTCCTCTTCAAAGGCTACGAACCGAAGGGTTGATCAATATCAGGCGCCCGTTCGTCCGACGCGCCCGAACTTCGCCACCTGTCAGTTGACCAGAAGTCGACCGCGCTGAGCAGAGAGCGTTTTCGCCAGGAGCGCGGAATTGAAAACTAATTCGCTGAAGCAGTCATCGCGTTGAGGTTCCGAAGGGCGGTCGAATTGTCAGGAGTTGCCCTACGTAATGCGCCCGCTGGCGTTGTCACCGCAGGGCAATTGTGTGGGCGGCGTGACGAGCACGATTCGACTGATCAACGGACCGATAATTGTCTTAAACGACTCGAGCATCTGGGAGGCGGGGCATCTGGTGAGCGACCTTTCCACGTGGTCTTCGGGCGATCCCATTGAGGTCACCGGCCCGCGCGCCTGGTCAAAAATGAAGAACACGAAAACGAACGACATGATCGTCGTCGCCGAATCCCGGATGCCAGCCGCGTTTCCTTACGGTTGAGGAGATCATCGGCCCGCCGGTCGAGCCGCTGCCCCCGGAAAACGCTGAGCCGCCCGTAATGGGATCTCGGCGACGGCATGCTCCCTCCGGTATCCCACGGCAAAATCATCCTCCAGGCGGCAGCGTTTTGGGTGCGGCTTGAAAGCAGCCGCCACACCGGATTCAACCCGCCGGGAGGTTCTGCTCAACACCCGGGACAGGCTTGTGAATCCCGACGGTTAAATCGCGGTGCCCCGCGCTGCGGGACTGGTCGGAATTGCAGCGCATGGAGTGGGTCAACCAAACGTCTGATATATGAGCCGCTGCACGGAGTCCAAATCCACCGGCCACGGTGATCGCGACAGGGAAAGCCGGAACGCAGCGCGACGAAGAGAGCGACGGCGGGTTACATTCCTGCCGAGTTTTTCGGAAGTTTTATCCCACAAGGTTTTGAAACCGCGAGAGCACGTCCCCGTCTTCTCGTTCACTTCCTCACCACCATGAAAACCGATTCTTCACTCATTCTCACCCTCTTGGTCATCTTCGCTGGCGTCGTCACTGCCATCTTCGCTGGCGCCGATGCCAACACGGCTTCCACCGCCGCGACTCCCGCAGACGTTGCCTCCCACGTTCAGCTTGTGCCTTAAAACCAAAGGAGGCCGGCGGCGGCCAGTTTCAGTCCCACTCCGCGGCATCAGCGAAAGCTTGCCGCGGTTTTTGTTTGGCGGATTCGATTACCCGGCTGGGGCTCGGCAACTGCTCACTTCAGCCGGCTCGCTTCACGCTGCCGGTTCAGGCTGCCCGCCCGCACCTCGATTTCTGCGATCCTGAGTTTCATCGTTTGGATGAGCTGCTCCCGGTACTCCACAGATTTCGCAAAACGCTCGTTTTCCTTCGAGCCGACGGCGTGCAAATCCATCCGGATCTCGAGCGCCAGAATATTTTCCATCTCAAGCGAGACCCGATTCGCCAGAAATTTTTTCTCCACGAAGTAACCGTCGAGGAGCACATGCCTGATCGTTTTCCGATCGATCCTCCGGCAAAACGGGTTGTTCAAATTCGTGCTCTTGGAATGACGCTCTGAAATACCCGAGTCGCCTTGGATGAAGACGGCGGCCCGCGCCAACTCCTTTCGCAGTTCGACGGGGAGCAGCCGGTTGGTCTGCTCAGTCCACGTGTCAAAATCATCCGGCGACGTCGCGCTGATTTTCCAGTTCAACGCTTCCTGCGGCCGGCAGCCGCTGAGAATTGCCACCGCCAAAAGCAAGAGGGGAAAACTTCGCCGGAATAGAAGGCTCATGCGACCGGGGTGAAAGCTCGGCGGAATCGGGCGCGGAAGCAATGGCGTTGGCCGCGATCCACCGGATCCGCTCCCCTCCACCACAGGCGGAGAATTGCACGCAAGATTACCACCCGGGTTCGGCAACAATCCCGAGCTACTCCGGCGGAGGACGAATCAGCCCGCGGGCATTTCAGACGGGGCGGTTTCTGCCCGAACCGTTTAACGCGAACGGCCCACGTCAAAAACCTCGACCCGGCTTTGCGCCGGGAAAGGAATGACGACGACGTTGCGGGTCGCTTCGGCGCGGGCGAGAGCCGCAATCGCGAAAGAAAGATCCAATACCTTCGCCATCGCATCCTCCCTCCCCGGAGCGTCGGGAAGATGGTCGATCTGACGGAGCAGCCACCCGAGAGCAGTCGTAGACTGGTGGGAATTGGCGAGCATCGCCTCAATCGCCCATGCGACCGAAGTGCGGGAGCATCGCCATCCATCAAAGGCCAGGGTCTCACGCGCTGTTTGATCGCGTTTGTCGCGGAGTTCACAAAGAGCTCGGTCCATCGCCGTTGTAGACCCGGTCGAACGCAGAAGGTGCGTGGATACCGAGAGGTAACGGATCCACCTCCGGCTCGCTGTGTAGGCTACCGGAATTCCGGTAGGCGTACCGAAAATCCGGCAGGCGCCGTGGTTTTATTTATTTGAGGGATGGTCGTGGATTGTCCTCGTGAAGGAAATTATCGATTCCATCCATGCGGATGCGCGCCTCGTAGTCGCGAAAGCAGCACTCACTTCATTGGCGATGATCGCCCAAGGGATTTTGATCGGTGCACTTTTCGAGCGTTTCAGCGGCTGAGTTCATCGTCGTTCCCGGCTGGCAAATATCCGACGGAGGAATTCTCCCCGTGCGCCACTCCGACCGAGGACTGTGTCCCTCACACAACTTGGCGCTTCGGAGTGCGGTGCACGGTCCCTGCAAGAAAGCGGCAGCGGTCCCATTGCAGAACCGGAAACCGCCTTTAGCGTCTCGGATGAGCAAGGCCTTTCTTCGCGAAGACGACCTCCAGGAGGATTCGCCTCCCCTGCCAGCGTATCCAGCAGTGCCTTTTGGCCAGAAGAATTTCCTGACCGGCTCGGGGGCGACCCGACTTCAAGCAGAACTCGCCGCCCTCGCCGAGAAGCGCGCCTTCCTTTCCGCGCGAGCCCGTGATCCGGAGGTGCGGTGGGAGGTGCAAGGCATCGATCATCGCATTCGCCATCTCCGACAAAGCCTCCGCACCGCTGAAGTGGTTCCGCCGGAGCTTGAAGAAACGGATACGGTCCGTTTCGGCGCAACGGTGACCGTTCGCGACGGCCATGGGGCGGACGCGCGTTATCGCATCGTGGGGGTGGACGAAACTGATTTCGAGCGCGGCGACGTCAGCTGGCTGTCGCCAATGGCGAGGGCGCTACTCAATGCGACCAAGGGACAACATGTCCGCGTAAAAACTCCGCGGGGCGAAAACGATCTGGAGATCGTATCGATCGTTTACGACCCCGCTCCCGGCCCTGCGTCTGACGTGCAGCTCCGAGAAACCCTTTAACCGTAGATCTCACCCGGCACGAAAAACCGCCAGAGCTCGAGCTGCGCGTTTTCGTCGCTATCGGAGGCATGCACCACGTTCTTCATCATCTCGGTGCCGAAATCTCCGCGGATGGTGCCTTTCGCCGCTTTGCGGGAATCGGTCGGCCCCAGCAGGTCGCGGACTTTTTGCACGATGTTGTCGCCTTCGAGGGCGAGCATGACGACGGGCCGTGAGCTCATAAACTGCTCAATCTCCGGATAGAAAGGTTTGTCCGCGACATGCGCGTAATGCTCGCGGAGTTTTGCGGCTGTCAGTTGCATCATCTTGCAGCCGACGATGGTGAAGCCTGCTTTTTCGAAGCGATCAATGACGGTTCCGACATGGCGTTGCTCCATGCAATCGGGTTTTAGAATCACGAACGTTTTCTGCATAGCCCGCCACCACAACATCCGCTCCCGGTGAAGTGAAGCCTAGATTTTTCTTAACGGCCGAGCACGTGAGCGAGAGCCGTCGCGAGATCGGGATGCCGGAAACGATAGCCCGTGGCCGTCAGTATTTCCGGAACGGCCCGGGTGCTGGCGAGGAGCGTTTCGTTCGCCATTTCGCCAAAAAGCAGCCTCAAACCCGCGGCCGGGATCGGAAACACAGCGGGGCGATGTAACACGCGGGACAGGGTCTTCACGAACTCCGCGTTGATCACGGCCGCGGGAGAGACGGTGTTGATCGGTCCCGCGCAGCGTTTTTCCAGCAGGGCGTGATGGATCGCGCCAATCGCATCGTCGATGCTGATCCAACTCATCCATTGGCGGCCGTTTCCAAAACGTCCGCCCACTCCGCACCAGAATGCCGGTAGCATTTTCGCGAGCGCTCCACCGGCGGGACTGAGGACGACACCGAAACGCATCAAGGCCGTACGGATTCCCAACCGCGCTGCCCCTTCGGCGTGCGTCTCCCAAGCGAGACAGACCTCTGGCAGAAATCCCTGTCCGATCCCATCCGCTTCAGTCATCAACTCGTCACCGCGTTCACCGTAGAAACCAACCGCCGCCGCGTTGATGAAGACCGACGGACGGCGGGAATTCTTCGCCAGCGCGGTGACCAGCGTCCTCGCTGCGTCCACGCGGCTGCGCAAAATCCGTTCACGCCTTGCGGCGTTCCATCGACCTCCCGCGATGTTTTCACCCGAGAGGTTCACGATTGCATCCGCGTCCTCCAGTTTCCCGGCGTACAGTTCTCCGGCCTCGGGGTCCCAGCTGAGTTCGTCGTCCTTCGATGCGCGATGCCGCACGAGTCGGATCACCTCATGACCCTGCGTGCGCAGAAAGGGAACCAGAGCCCGTCCAACCAAGCCCGATGCGCCCGCCACCACGATCTGCATCGGCCTGACGGCTCCATAATGCGCAACGCTCTCGAGATCCGCGCGCGTGACGGCATGTCGCCAGGCGAACATCCGTGCGAGTTTCCGCCGAGTGAACGCCGCACCCGCCGCGTGCCCGATTCCCCCATACGGCAGCCGATAGCTGATCGTGTCAGTGAGCACGCACGCGTCGGCGCCGTCGGGCGTAAATTCATGAAGGTGTTCCCAGCGCGCGAAGGGGCCTGAAAGCAATCCATCGCGAAATTGTTTCCCTGCGACGTAGTCCCGGTGCTCAACCTGCCACGTCGACCAGAAAGGCCCAACTTTCGCCCGCACGACTGCCCGGGCCCCATCGTGAATGCCGGAATCGGCGTCATCGGTCTCGATGCGCTCCCAAGGCGGACAGAGACGTTGCAAAGCTCCTGGGCGTTCGTGCCACGCGAAGACCTCGGCCGCGGGCCGTGCAATGCGAGAACTCAGCGTGAAGACTTCATCCCGCATGGAACTCAGCTTTCTTCCTTCCTTCGAGACATGGGGAGCATGATTGAATCTCCAACTCCGCACAGAGGGTCGTCAATGATTTGGGCCGGCCTCTCGGGCTCAGAGCCATCCCGCAGCTTTCGCAACGCCGCAAGTGCGTCGGCGCGTGCGGTGGCGTGATCGACCATGGGCCGCGGATAACTTTCTCCCAGCCGTACCTCCGCAGCGGCGAGCGCGGAGGACGGCGCCTCCCACGGCGCGTGAAGATGCTCGGTGGGCAGGCGACCTATTTCCGGCACCCAACGCCGAACGTAGTCGCCATCCGGATCGAACTTTTTTCCCTGCAGCACGGGCGCGAAAATTCGAAAATACGGCGCGGCATCCGCGCCGCAGCCCGCGCTCCATTGCCAGCCGAGTGTGTTATTGGCGAGGTCGGCATCCACCAGCGTATCCCAGAACCAGTTCGCCCCCTGTCGCCACGGCAGCCGAAGATGTTTCACCAAAAACGAAGCCACGATCATCCGGACGCGATTGTGCATCCAGCCCAGTTGCCAGAGCTGGCGCATGCCGGCATCGACAATGGGATATCCGGTTTGCCCGCGCTGCCACGCGCGCAACTTCGCTCCACCGGGGTCGGCAGCCCACGGAAAATCTTTGAACTCTTCGCGCAACGGCTCCTCCGGAGTGCGCGGAAAATGATACAGCAGCTGGTGCGCGAACTCGCGCCAGCCGATTTCACTCAGGAACACGCGCGCCCCGTTGCTCGGGGGATACACTCCGCTCTCTTTTCCTTCTGCCTGGACCGCTGCCCAGACTTGTCGTGGCCCGAGCTCACCGAAATGCAGCCAGGGTGAGAGCATCGACGTTCCGTCCAAGTCCGGCCGATTCCGATTCTCCGCGTACTCCGTCATCGCGCGCCTGGTGAAGAGCCGCAAACGTTTCGCCGCGCCTGCTTCACCGGGTTCCCATTTCGCCGCGAAACCGGCCGCCCAATCTAAGCGCGGAAGCAGCTCCAGCTCTTCCAATCGGAGCGAATGTGGCCACGTCGAGGGCGGTGGGAGGGTACGCCGAGAGAATTTCCGCGGCGCTTCGATCGGGAGGTTCAGGCAGGTTCGCCAGTAAGGCGTAAAAACCTGGAAGGGTCGTCCCTGCTTATTGGCGACGGCATTCGGCTCGTGGAGCAAGGCGCTGTTGAAGCTTTTCACTTCCACTCCCCTAGCCGCGTGTTCGGCCTCGATCGTTTGATCGCGTGCGACGGCGGCTGGTTCGTAGCGCCGATTCCAATAAAGCGCACCGGCGCCGGAAGTGACCGAGAGTTGGCGCACGATCGACCGTGAATCACCGCGAAGAAAAACCAGACGCGAACCATGCTCGCGGAGAGACGAATCGAGAGCGGCTAACGCGTGATGCAGCCACCATCGCGAGGCCGCGCCAGCCGGCCAATTTTGTTCGCCCGCGTCGTCCAAAATATAGACCGGGATGATTGGCTGGCCGCGTTTGATCGCCGCTTCCAGGGCGTGATTGTCCTGAAGACGAAGATCCTGCCGAAACCAAAGAAGCGTAGGCGAAGCGGACACCGCTCCACCGAACGCGCTTCGATCGCTTTCTCAAGTCGCTTTGTCCGCACCGATGCACGGACGAGGACAAAAGGTCCCGTTAGCCTTGAAATGAGTTCGGGCGGCGGTGGCGACTTGCGGAAACCAACCACGACCCAACCGATCCCCCACAAAAAAGCCCGCCGGATGGCGGGCTTGGAAAACAGAGGAAAAAAAGCGGATGCTTATTTCTTGGCGGCACCGCGCTTGAACTTCGTCGTGAACTTCTCGACGCGGCCAGCGGTGTCGACCAGGCGCTTCTCGCCCGTGTAGGCGGGATGCGAGTCCATGGTGACGTCTCGGATCACCACGCTGTACTCGGCGCCATCGATGGTCTCCTTACGGGCCGACTTCATCGTGGATTTGGTGAGGAAACGCTTGCCGGTCGCGACGTCGAGGAAGCAAACGTTGTTAAGAGTGGGATGGGCTTCGGCTTTCACGGTGATGGGAAGTTGAATTAGCCTTGGCGCGCTTTGTAACGCGGCTCGACTTTGTTGATGACGTAGATCTTGCCGCGGCGACGAACGACCTGGCAGGCAGGGTGACGCTTCTTGGCTGATTTGATGGAGGAAACAACTTTCATAAAACGGGTGAAAACAGAGAGCGCGTTCACCTCTGTCAAACGAATAGTTGCCACGGGGAAACGCAGCGGAAATCCGCTTTCGCGCTTCCGGACGGCGGGGCCCCATTTCAATTCTGCGTCGGGTCTTCGGGCTCGTCGGCCATGATCCGCCATTCCGCTCCTTCCCGACCCAGCACGTTTTTCCACAACAAGTCGTTCTGCGGCTGCACCAGCAAATCCTCCGGTACATTGGTGACGACCCACGTGTGCCGCTCCATTTCCGTTTCCAGCTGGCCGGCCGACCAGCCGGAATAGCCCAGAAAGGCTCGCACGTGAGTCCCCTCCTCATCCATCAGCTGAATCGCCTTGTCGGGTTCGATCCCGAAATGCAGGCGGAAACCATCAGGCCGGGATTGCCATGCGGCAATAATCAGCTGCTCGGGATGAACCGGCCCGCCCTTGAACAACGGGACTCCCGCGAGCGGCCCAAGGGCGAAGTCGCCGTTCAATTCGCCGAGACGTTGACCCGTTGGCCGGTTAAGCACCACCCCCATCGCGCCCTCCGGATTGTGGACGGACATCAAAACCACACTGCGACGGAAGTTCGGATCCTGCAGAATCGGGTGCGCCAGCAACAAAGATCCGGCGAGAGTTTCCTGGGATTTTTTTCGGCGTTCGCGCATCGCAGTCGTGGAGCGGAGATCAGCTTGGATCAGAGTTTCAGGATCTTGATTCCCGCCTCGCTGAGAAGTGGCACCACGAGCGGATCGTTGCAATAGTCAGCGTGATATTTGATCTCCGCGATCCCGGAGGCCGAAAGAATTTTCGCACAGTTGATGCACGGGAAGTGGGTCACGTATGCAACGCAGCCATCGACCGAACTTCCCCGGCGCGCGGCATCGGCAATCGCGTTCTGCTCGGCGTGCACCGTCGCCTGCTCCCGTCCTTCGCGGAGCCGCGAGACATGCGGCGTCCCGGGCAAAAATCCGTTGTAGCCCGCGGCCACGAGCCGGTTGGCGCGGTCTCCGCCGGTGACAATGATGCAACCCACGTGAAGACGTTCGCAGTTGGACCGCGTTGAAATGAGCACCGCCGTTGCCATGAAATATTCATCCCAGGAAGGACGATGCGGGAAGTTTTCCGCAGCTCGCGCGATGAGATCGATGGGGTTGGCAGGAAGGTCCATGAAACTGCGTGGGACTCTGGACAGCCTCGCAGGCTCGCGGCAACCTTCCTCTCATCCATGCAGCGAATCCTCGAACCCGAGCTCCTTGACTCGCTTGCCCCTGAGGATCCGGACGCATTGCACAGCCGTCGCGACCTGCGGCTGACGAACCAAATCCTCGGCAACCACCGGTGGCTCACGCGCACCCTTCGAAAGCTTTTGCGCGCGGGAGACGTCGCCCTGGAGCTCGGAGCGGGAACGGGCGAACTCGGGCAACGCCTCGGCGCGCACGGACTCGCGGTCGACGCGATTGACCGCTGGCCGCGGCCCGAACAGTGGCCGAAAGCACGCGCGTGGCACGTCGCCGATCTGCGCGAGTTCAACGGGTACGAGGGTTACCCGGTTGTTTTCGGAAATCTCATTTTCCATCACTTCGGCGACCACGAACTCGGCGCGCTGGGCGGGGTGCTGCAGCGCCACGCTCGGGCGATTGTCGCGTGCGAACCGGCACGCCGACGAACTTCGCAAAAACTTTTCGCCGCGATCGCACCGCTGTTTCGCGCGCATCCCGTTACCCTTCACGACGCACGCCTCAGCATTGCGGCAGGTTTCGTGGGCGGGGAATTGCCGCGTGCGCTCGGCCTGTCCCCTGCGGCTTGGGATTGCCGCTGCACGACAACTCTCCTCGGCGCTTATCAAATGGTCGCGATTCGACGCGGATGAGGCCGGCGATCCCGATCGAGATTGTCGGAGGCGGTTTGGCGGGGCTGTCCCTTGGATTAGCGCTTCGCCGCGCCGATGTGCCGGTCACGATTTTCGAGGCGGGGGAATACCCGCGGCATCGGGTTTGCGGCGAATTCATCGCCGGGCTGGGTCCCAACACGATCCGGCGACTGGGACTCGCGCCACTTCTGTCGGACGCCCTGCGGCATCATGAAGTCGCTTGGTTCATGGGTGCGAAACCCACGCGGGTCCAACGTCTCCCTTCGCCTGCGTTTGCCCTCAGTCGCCACATTCTTGATGCACGGCTGGCGGAGACGTTCGTCGCAGCGGGCGGGGAACTGCGCACGCACACCCGCGTCACTCCAGCGAATGCCACTCCCGGTCGCGTGCTCGCCTCCGGCCGAAGACGAGGCGCCTCGCCCTGGATTGGCTTGAAGTTCCATGTTCGGTCTCTCGCGCTCGCGCGGGAACTTGAGCTGCATTTGGGTGATCAAGCTTACGTTGGCCTCGCCCGGGTCGAAAACGGTCGCGTGAATGTCTGTGGTCTTTTCCACCGTCGCCCGCTGTCCGCGCGCGGACCGAATCTCCTGCTCGCTTATCTCCGCGCGGCGGGATTGTCGGCGCTCGCGGAGCGTCTCGCCTCGGCGGAGCCCGACCCCGACTCCTGTTGCGCCGTCGCGGCCGTGACTTTCGATTTCAAGGTCCCAACGGAGGACGACATCAGACTCGGTGATGCCTGCGCAATGATTCCTCCGTTCACGGGAAACGGCATGGCCATGGCTTTTCAGAGCGCCGAACTCGCGCTCGATCCGCTCGTGGCCTATTCGCGCGGCGAGCGCGGATGGATCGAAGCGCGTGATGCCATCAACGCGGCGCTTCGTCGCCGCTTCCGGCTGCGCCTCGCGTCAGCCGCAGGCCTCCACTCGTTTCTGCTGCGACCCTCGCGCCAGCGCTGGCTCGCGCTGGTTAACCGCACGCGCCTGCTGCCGTTCCGATCGCTTTACGCGGTGCTGCATTAACGGTGAACACCCTCCTGACACCCGGCAGATTCGCGGGATCGATCATTGCGGCGTCACCCGATTTTGAATTCATCGCCGCGCCTCACTTTGGCACCACGCCGAAAACCGCTGGTCGATACCCGGGCTTGCACCTTCCCCCTCCCGTTCCGCTTCATCTTTCGGTTTCGTTGCGGCTCGCTCCTTTTCGCCGGGCCGCACCTGGCTCACAACACTGATTGCATCCTTCATGTATCTTCACGCCCTCGCCACTGCCGTTCCCCCTGCAACTTTCACCCAACCCGAGTGCTGGCAGATCGCCGAGCGTTCCACCGTTCGCCAACGGTTGAAAAAACGCTCAATGCTGATTCTGCACACCATCCTGCGCGGTGATCACGGCATCGATACCCGACACTTCGCGATCCCTGACATCGAACACGTGTTCGACCTCACGCCCGATCAGCTGAATGCCGCATTTCGCGCGGAAGCACCGAAACTCGCGGGAACCGCTCTGACTGCGGCGTTGGCGCAGGCGGGAATCGCGCCCGGCGAGGTGGATGCTCTGCTGATCTGCACCTGTACGGGTTATCTCTGTCCCGGGCTCACAAGCTATGTCGCCGAGCAACACGGATTCCGGGCGAACGCGTTTCTCCAGGATCTGGTGGGGCTCGGTTGTGGGGCGGCGATTCCGATGCTGCGTGCGGTCAGCCATGTGCTGGCCGCGGAGCCGGGGGCCACCGTGGCGTGCATCGCCGTGGAGATGTGCTCCGCGGCGTTCTATCTCGATGACGATCCCGGGGTAATTATCAGTGCGTGTCTTTTCAGCGACGGCGCGGCCGCCTCGATCTGGCGGGCAAAACCGGGACCGACTGAACTGCGCTGCTTCGGTTTCAACACGCTCCACCAACCGGGTGATCGCGACAAACTGCGCTTCGAAAGCCGCGAGGGAAAGCTGCGCAATCTCCTGCACCGTTCCGTTCCCGAACTCGCCGCCGGCGCGGTCGCGAAGCTCTGGGAGCAGCGCGGTCCGCGACCCGTTTCCCGGGTGGTGGCGCACACGGGAGGGCGCGATGTACTCGAAGCGCTGGCACCCGTGGTCGCGCCGCATTCGCTCGAAGCAAGTGCGCGCGTGCTCCGGAAATGCGGCAACATGAGCAGCCCCTCGGTGCTTTTCGCACTCGAAGAAACCTTGAAGACCACCCAACCCGGGGCGGAAGGCGATTTCTGGCTCGTGAGCTTTGGTGCCGGTTTCAGCGCCCACAGCTGCCGCGTCGGCGTGTAGAATCGTGCTCGTGATCGCAGTCGTAATCGTGCTCGATCTTTGCTCCGTCGATTACAAGTAGAGAGCACAAGCACGAGCCCCTTCCCTATGCCGCCCACCCTGCAAGATCTCGTGACCTATTGCGATCAGCGGACGCGTCGGAGCGCCTTCAAGGATGCGCCCGGCGCCTTCAACGGGCTCCAAGTCGCCAATAACGGCCGTGTCACCAAAATCGGTGCCGCGGTCGATGCGGGACTCGCCCCCTTTCAACAGGCGACGAGTGCCGGCGTGGATTTTCTCATCGTGCATCACGGGATGTATTGGGACATGCCGCGTCCGTTGACCGGTCCGGTTTTCGTGCGGGTGGCGACACTCGTGCGGGGCAACTGCGCGCTTTATTCCAGCCATCTGCCGCTCGATGGGCATCCCCAGATTGGCAACAATGCATTGCTGGCGAAACAGCTCGGGTTGAAACCCACGCGGCCGTTTCTCGTCCGCGACGGCGAGGCCATCGGTTGGGCGGCCGCGTCGAAATTGAAACGCCGCGCGCTGCGCTCGAAACTCGAATCCCATTACGGACGCGTGATCGCGCTCGAGTACGGCTCGGTTGCCCCGCGCGCCATCGCGTTCTGCAGTGGAAGTGGCAACAGCGCCGTCCCTGAACTGGCGGCCGCGGGGGTCGACACGCTGGTCACCGGTGAACTGCGGGAGGAATGGTTTAACGTCGCGCAGGAACAACACCTCAATCTCTACCTCTGCGGGCACTACGCCACGGAAGTGCACGGCGTGAAAGCGCTCGCGGCCGAGCTCGCGAAAAAGTTCAACCTGCCGTGGGACTTCATTGCGACGGAGAATCCGCTATGACGGCTCCACGCGCGCGGCGATTCGGCGCGGCGCTGGGAAACGTGAGCGCAAAAGACCAAGCGACCTCCCGAAACTCGCATTGCGGTGTCCATCCGTTTCCTGATTTTCTCCGCCTGCCATCGTCATGAAAAAAATCGCAATCCTCAACGGACCCAACCTCAACCGTCTCGGTCGCCGCGAGCCCTTGATCTATGGAACCGCAACCTTGGGCGATCTCGAGGAACTCGTGCGAGTGGAAGCGAAACGACTCGGCGTGAGCGTGACGTTTTTCCAATCCAACCACGAGGGCGCGCTGGTCGATAAGGTCCACGAACTCGCCGACAGCGGGATCGATGCACTCATCGTGAATTTCGCCGCCTATTCGCACACGAGCATCGCGCTGCACGATGCGCTGAAAAGCGTCGGGCTGCCGGCGATCGAGGTGCACATCTCGGACATCAAGAAGCGCGAAAGTTTCCGCCAGAGCTCGATGACCGCTGCTGCGTGCATCGCGATGATCAGCGGCCACGGTTTCCCCGGCTACGTGATGGCGCTGCAACAGCTCGCGGCGAAATCGTCCTGAGACGACGGATGCCCCCGGTTCGAGCTGTCTCGCCCGAACAGCCGGACCGCTCTCGGCGAGACGCCGAGACCAGCTCGCGAGAGGCGTGCGCTCTCCGGACCTTTGCAAACAAGCCGGATATCGAACCCGAGGGGAATGAAAACGGTTTTTGACGGCATCACCTAGCCCGCATGCATCACACTTTCCGTGAAGATTTTTTTGCCACAGAGAGCACAGAGCGCAGACACAGAATTCACAGAGCCAAACATCGTGTCTTGCTCTGTGCCCTCTGTGTCCGCGCTCTGTGTCCTCTGTGGCTCATGCCTTGGTTGAATTTTGGCATGAGTTTTTCAGGCTAGAAACGGGAAGAAAGCCAAACGATGACGTGGAGAGTGGCGCATGCCGCCAGCGCCGCCGCCAAATCATCGATCACGACTCCCCATCCGCCCGGATAACGCTGAAGGTTTTTGATCCCAAGCGGCTTCAGAATATCGAAAAAGCGGAAGAGTAAAAAACCCCCGAGCAACACGCCCCAGACCGGCCAAGAAAAGGTGAGGGAACGCCACCCGAGGAAGCACAGAGGCATCGCGACGAATTCATCGAGGATCACTTCGCCCGGGTCTTTCTTGCGCAGCCGCACCTCGGCTTCACCGCAAAACGCGACGGCGAGATAGGCAGCCGCGGCGCTCGCCACCAAGTTCTCGGCGAAATTCAGCCGCTCGAAAAACACCGTGAAGTACAACAGCCCCGCGGCGGAGCCCCACGTGCCGGGCGCGGGCAATTTGCGACCGATCGGACCGAGCGTCGCGAGTATCACCACCGCGCGAGTTGGAAGCGAACGCGGCCAGGCGGGCTGCTTCATTTCATCAATCCGCCTCGCTGAAAACCACGTTCTTGTTGCGCCACACGTAGCGGCTGCCCGACCACACCGCGAGCACCGTGCCGAGCACAAAACCGAAGTAACCAATCTGATGCACGAGCTTCGTGAACCCCGTCAGATCCCACGGGAGGAAACGCGCCCAATCGATCCTCACCATTGGTTCGCCAATCAGAAAACCCAGCGCGATGAGCTGGGTCATCGTCTTCGCCTTGCCGCCGCCGTCCGCCGGAACGATCACGCCGCGCGCTGAAGCGACCATCCGCATTCCGGTGATCAGAAACTCGCGGCACAACGTGATCAGCGCCAGCACCACCGGAATCGTGTGCTGATGCACGAATGCCACGACCAGCCCCAGCACCATGATTTTATCGGTGAGCGCATCCATCAATTTTCCGAAGGTGGAAACGATCTTCATCTTCCGGGCGAGGTAGCCATCATACCAATCCCCCACCGCCGCGATGATGAAGAGCCAGAACGCCAGTGAGGGTGCGCCGGTGAAATCGCAGTACATCAAACCCACGATCACGAACATCAGCGGAATGCGCGAAAGCGTGATGATGTTCGGGGTGTTCATGACGGTGAAGCTGAGAAAACACTGGCTCTCCAGTCGAATGCAAGAACGGAGCCGGCCTGCCCCGCGACCCGGGTCTGATGCTGCGCGGCAAAAAAACGAAAAACGGGGTCGCCTCGTCCCGGGCGCTCGTCTTCCTTGGCCGCCAGCCCCATGCGCCACTGTATTTACCCCGGGACGTTTGACCCGATCACCTACGGTCATCTCGACGTGCTTGCGCGCGCAGCGAAGCTGTTCGACCGCGTGACGGTGGCGATCGCCGAAAATGCGGGGAAAAGTCCGCTGTTCACGACCGCGCAGCGTCTCGAGCTCGTGGGGGCAAATGTGGGCCAGTTCCCCAACGTCAGCGTGACCAGCTTCGGCGGCCTGCTCGTGGACTTCGCGCTCAACCAGCGAGCGGACGCGATCATCCGGGGCCTCCGCGCGCTCTCGGATTTCGAATTCGAATTCAACATGGCGCTCATGAACCGCCACCTTCAGCCCACGATCGAAACGATCTTTGTGATGCCGAATGAACAGTTCAGTTATACGAGTTCCTCCCTGGTAAAGCAGGTGGCAAAATTCGGCGGCGATGTTTCGCATTTCGTTCCGCCGGACGTCGCTGCTGCGCTGAAACACGCCTGCGTGCCGTGAAACGAAGTGATTTCCCTCCGCCATCAACCGCTCCCGCTTCGAAAAATCCCCGTGACCTTTTGTGCAGAGCCGCGTCTTGGCTGCGGTAGCTACGCCGGGGCCGAGCGTTGCGCAATTTTTGCGCGGTCCTTCACCCTCCAAGCGTTGCTGTACTTTTTCATCAAACGATTCCCCTTCCATGGCTAAATCTCGCGGCTTCGGCAGTCTCATTATCATTGTCCTCCTCCTCGCGGCAGCAGGTTGGGGCGGTTACTATTATTGGAACAAGAAATCCGATAAACAACCGGAGTTCCAAACGACCAAAGTGTCGCGAGGCGAAATCCGGCAGGTGGTCACCGCCACGGGCGATCTGCAGTCCGTGACGCAAGTTGACGTGAGCAGCCAGGTCTCCGGCCTCGTGGTGGAAGTGATGGTCGACTTCAACACGCCGGTGAAAACCGGACAGGTGCTCGCGCGCCTCGATCCTGCGACGTACGAATCAAAGCTGAAAGCCGCGCAAGCGGATCTCAGTTCGACGGAAGCGAGCAATACGCTCCAGCGCCTCAACACCGAACGCATCCGTGGACTCCGCAAAGACAATTTGGTCTCACAGCAGGAGCTCGACCAAGGTGAGGCCCTCTTGAAGCAGTCGGATGCGCAACTGGCCACCCGGCAGTCGGCCGTGGATGATGCCAAGGTAAATCTTCAACGCTGCACGATCTACTCTCCCATTGATGGCATCGTCCTCTCCCGTTTGACGGATAAAGGCCGCACCGTTTCCGCCAGCACGAGTGCCCCCACCCTTTTCGTAATCGTGAACGATCTTACAAAGATGCAAATCGCGGCCGCAGTCGCGGAAGCGGATATCGGCAGCATCGCCAACGACCAGGACGTCACGTTCACGGTCGACGCCTTCCCAAATGTCCCGTTTCGCGGCAAAGTTTCCCAAGTGCGCAATGCCGCCAAAGTGACTTCAAGCGTCGTTTCGTACGACACCATCATCGCCGTGAATAATGATAACCAACGGCTCAAACCTGGGATGACGGCGAACGTTTCGATCGTGATCGCGCAAAAGCCCGATGTGCTCCGCGTCGCGAACAGTGCCTTGCGCGTTCGCCTTCCGGCTGAGTTACAGCCGAAGACGCCCGCTGCTCCAGCCGCAGCCGGCGCCAAAGGCTCTCCGATGACCGACGAAGAGAAGCGGATGGCCACCACGGAAACTTTCCGTGAAGCCGGTTACCAGCAGGGATCCCCTTTGACGCCAGAAATCATCGAGAAGGCGAAAACCATCGGCAAAGCCAAGGGGGTCGACGAGGAGTCGATTACCGCGTTTGCCACTCGGATGGCGGGCCGTGGTCAAGGCGGTGGTCGTCAGGGCGGCGGAGGCGGTGGCCGTCGCGGAGGCGGTGGCGGGGACGGTGGCGGTGCCGACCGCGGTTTCACAAACGCGGTGGTCACTCGGCCGGTGTTTCGCTTGGTAGACCCGACTGCGAAAGATAAGAAGATCGAGCAGGTCATGGCTCGATTCGGAATCTCAGACGGCTTCACGACTGAGGTCATCGAAGGTTTGTCTGATGGAGATACCCTTGTCACTTCCGTGACCATGCCGGGTGCACCCGCACCACTTCTTCAGCAGCAAGGTGCCGGCGGTGCCAATCCCTTCCAGCAAGGTGGCGGTCGAGGCGGCGCTGGCGGTGGTGGCGGCGCGCGCGGAATGCGCTAAGCCGGCGGCATCACCAACCACTCTCCGTTCCGTCCCACCTTTCGCTCGCACGCCCCATGGCACCTGTCGTTCAAATCGAAGAGCTCCACAAAATCTACGACTCTGGCGAAGTGCCGGTGCACGCAGTCCGTGGTGTGACCCTCAATATAATGAAGGGCGAGTTTATCGCTCTCATGGGCGCGAGCGGTTCCGGCAAATCCACGCTGATGAACATGCTTGGCTGCCTGGATCGCCCGACGCGCGGTCGCTACATGCTCGACGGGATCGATATTTCACAGCTCGATAAAAACGAGCTGGCCGACCTGCGAAACCAGAAACTCGGGTTCGTCTTCCAAGGTTTCAACCTGCTTGCCCGCACGACCGCGCTCGAGAATGTCGAGCTGCCAATGCTGTACGGGCGCCAACGCAAGATTGATATGGACGAGATCAAGGAGCGCGCGATGCACTGCCTCGATATCGTGGGTTTGAGCAAGCGTTCCGACCATTTCCCCAACCAACTCTCAGGCGGTCAGCAGCAGCGCGTTGCCATCGCTCGTGCGCTCGTGAATCAGCCGCAGGTTCTGCTCGCGGACGAGCCGACTGGAAATCTCGACTCGAAAACCTCAGTCGAGGTCATGGGCGTTTTCCAGAGGCTGAACGAGGAAGGCATCACGATCGTGATGGTGACTCACGAGCTGGACATCGCGCACTACTGCAAGCGCAACCTCATCCTCCGCGACGGAGTGATTGTGCGCGACGAATTGGTACAGAATCGCTCGATCGCGGAAGACGAGATGGCAAAACTCACCCAGGCGGAAACCGCCGCCAAGCTCATCGGAGCACAACACTAAGCCCCGCCTCCTTCCATGCGTTTCAGCAATACCTTCCGCGTCGCCATGCGGGCGCTCCTCCGCAATACGATGCGGTCCATCCTCACGGCCTTGGGAATGATCATCGGCGTCGGCGCCGTCATCACCTTGGTCAGCATCGGCAACGGCGCCAAAGCCCAGGTCGAGGCCCAGGTCGCCTCGCTCGGGCAGAACGTGATTCAGGTTTACCCCTTTAGCATGAATACAGGCGGCGGCGCGCGCAGCGGCGGCGGCGGCGCGCAGACGTTGACCCCAGAGGATGCCGAAGCAATCGCGAACGAAGTCGAGGACGTCGATGGCGTCAGTCCGGAGATCACGGAACGCTCCCAAGTGCTCGCCAACGGTCTAAACTGGAACACGACGATCAAGGGCGAATCTCCCGATTATCCCTACATTCGCAGCTGGCCGATCGCCCAAGGCGCCATGTTTGGCGACCAGGAAATTAAAACTCTGGCCAAGGTGTGCGTCATCGGGAAAACCGTCGCCGATCAGCTTTTCCCAAACGAAGACCCCGTGGGGCAGACGCTTCGCATCCGAAATCTGCCTTTCAAAGTGCTCGGTGTCCTTTCGCTGAAAGGGTTCAACATGGGCGGGCAGGATCAGGACGACGTCGTCATCATCCCCTACACTTCCCACATGCGCCGTGTTGCCCGCCGCGCGAACATCAATCTCATCCTCGTCCAGGCAAGCGACAAAAGTAAGCTCGATAAGGTGAAGCAAAATATTGAGGACCTGCTCACCCAGCGCCGCAAAGGTCGTGAGCCTGACTTCACGGTCCGAACCCAGGAAGAAATCGCGGCAACGGCCACCCAGGCGAACGAAACGATGACCCGCCTCCTCACCGGTATCGCCTTCGTGTCCCTCGTGGTCGGCGGCATCGGCATCATGAACATCATGCTCGTCTCCGTGACGGAGCGTACCCGCGAGATCGGCATTCGCCTCGCGATCGGTGCCCATGGTCGTGACGTGCTTCTCCAATTCCTCATCGAAGCGATCCTGCTCAGCCTGCTCGGCGGCATCATCGGAATCGTGCTCGGTGTGGGGACTTCCCAATTTATCTCGGCGCGTAACGGCTGGCCGGTTCTCGTCCCGACCACGTGGATCTTCATCTCCGTTTTCGGGAGCGCGTTCGTCGGCATTGTCTCGGGTTTCTACCCCGCGTACAAAGCAGCCCAGTTGGATCCGATCGACGCTCTGCGCTACGAGTAAATCGGACCGGCGGCAGACGCCGGCTTGAAACATTTGGGCGGCGCGTTGTTCTCAGTGCCGATGCGCTTCCTTCTCATCGTCGCGATCCTCGCAATCAACGTCGTCGTCCGAGGGGCAACTCCGCTGGACGACGCCATCGGGCTCTACAAACAAAAGAAGTATCCGGATGCGCGCGCTGCCTTGGAGCAGCTCGCCAACGCGGAACCAAACAACGCGGCGGCCAGTTACTATCTCGGCATGACGCTCATGCGCCGCGGCGACGGCGACGCGTTGGAAGACGCTCTTCCGTGGCTCGAAAAAGCCACCAAGCTGGAGCCCGGCAATGCGACGTATCTGGCAGACTACGGTGGCATCGCGATGTCGGTCGCCGACAAGCGCCACTCCTTGAGTTCGATCGGATTGGTCAAGAAGGGACGCGATGCGATGGAAAAATCCCTCACGATCCGACCTGACAACCTCGACGCACGAGTGGGACTTTGGAGATTCTATTCGGAAGCTCCGTTGGGTCTCGGAGACAGTGGCAAAGCTGCGGCTCACCTGGAAGAGATCCGCAAGGTCGAACCGAAACGCGTCCCCCTGCTGCTCATCGATTCGTACACGCGCGCGAAGAAATTCGATGAGGCGTTTAAGGTGTGCGAAGAACTCCTCGCGAAGACCCCGGCTGATTTTTTTGCTTTGTTCCAGTACGCCCGGGTGTCGATCGCGAGTGGCAAAAACCTGGAGCGCGGTCTCGCCTGCCTGAAGCAATACGTGTCGCTGGGAACGCCTTCCTCGCCGGGCAATGCGAACCTCGCGCTGACTTGGGTAAGGATCGGGACGATCGAGGAAAAACTTGGCCACGCCACCGAGGCGAGGGCCGCGTATCAATCGGCTTTGCAACTCCAGCCCGGCGACAGAGCCGCTGCCGCCGCTCTCGCGAATTTAAAGCCGTAGTTTTCGCGAAGCGCTCCCCCCCGTGCCGAAGATTAAAAAGCCGCTCACCCGCGAGCTGCGTTTCGGCTCCGACCGACACGCGTTTAAAGATTTTGTCCTCGATCAGCTCTTGAGCATCCCGCAACTCGAAGCGCGTCCCATGTTTGGCGGCTTCGGACTCTATTCAGGCGACCGATTCTTCGGTATCGTGTGGCGCGATGTGCTTTATTTTCGCACGTCGCCCAACACGGCCAAGCGTTACGTCGACGCCGGCATGGACTGCTTCCGTCCAAATCCGAAACAGGAGTTGAGAAGCTATTTTGAAGTCCCCGCAGACGTGATCGAGCGTCGCAGCGATCTTTGCACGTGGGCCACCGAGGCGCTCACGACTTGAGGGCAATTTAGGAAGCACTCTTCCACTTCCAAAGAGCTTTTCTCGCTGATCGCACGGAAGTCGCGAAACACGGCTTGGTTAATCAGCGCTGAAATTCGAAAGCTTGATTTCGGCCTGCAACCCACTCAGTTGAGTGGCATTCAACTGAACGTATGCTTACCGAACGTCAGGACCGGATTCTCGATTTTGTTAAAGAGCACCAGCGCGCCCATGGCGTGCCGCCTTCGACCCGCCAGATCGGCCGGCAGTTGGACGCGAGTCAGGCCACCGTGATGGGGCATCTGCGTGCTCTCGCGAAAAAAGGGCAGCTGGAGAAACTCGCCGACGGCAAATGGGGACTCAGGGCCGCGGGGGTGCAGACGCATTTATTTGAAGCACCGGTTTACGGCTCCATTCCCGCGGGGTTGCCGGCCATGGATGAGCAGACGCCCGACGAAACCATCATGATCGACCCCGCCCTGTTCGGCGTCCGACGGGCACGCAAAAGCCATTTCTGGTTTCTTCGCGTGAGGGGCGACTCGATGGTGGGAGCCAATATTTTCGATGGCGATCTCGTGGCCCTCGAACGCCGGGATCCCCACCCTGGCGACATCATTGCCGCCTTGGTGAATGAAACCGAAACGACGCTGAAGCGACTCGTCCACGAACAAGGCCGCCTGCTGCTGCGCGCGGAAAACAAACGCTACCGGGACATCGCCCCGGCTCAGTTGGAATCACAGGGCGTGGTGGTCGGAATCATCCGCCGCTTCTCCGCTTAACGCATGAGACCCCGTGGCTGCGCCTCCGACCAATCTCACCGCGCTTCGGCAACTTTTAAGCGAACGCTTTCCCCAGGCGGTCCGGGCACCCGCGAGTGCGTTGCTCACGGGAATTCCCTGCGTCGATGAAACCGTGGGCGGGCTTCCCCGGCACGCCGTAACGGAACTGGTCTGCTCCACCCCGAGTTGCGGCGGACAACTTTTTGTCGCCCAACTCCTCGCCGCCACGCGCGCCCATCGCCTCCGGGTCGCGCTGGTCGATGGCACTGATTCCTTTGATCCCGGCTCCTGCCTTGCGGATGACCTCGTGCATGTGATCTGGGTGCGTTGCGACCACACCGATCCGGCGCTGCAGGTCACCGATCTGCTCGCACGGGATGCGAATCTCGGACTCGTCGTGCTGGATCTGCGCCACGCGCCGGAAGCTGAACTCCGCCGGATTCCCAACCGGCAATGGTATCTGCTGCAGCGCGCCGTTGAAGCCACCGATCTCGCTCTGGTGATCGTCACGCCGCGTGCCCTGGTTTCGAGTGCGCAGCTTCGTCTCGAGCTCACTCGCGCTCAGGGCATCGCCACTTTGGAAGAGGGTCGTCTCACGCTGGTTTCGAGCATGGCGCCAACGCTGCAGCGTCAGCGCTTGAGTACG
Organism: Opitutaceae bacterium; assembly: GCA_039928635.1. GTDB lineage: Bacteria > Verrucomicrobiota > Verrucomicrobiia > Opitutales > Opitutaceae > DATAKE01. The sequence continues at coordinate 23,481 of JBDSSU010000447.1, forward strand.
CCAAGCCTTGGGAGCGCGGTTGCCTGATCTGTCCGCGACTATTGCGCCGCGTCATGTTTGCCGTTCTGCACCTCGCCGACTTTGCCCTGCAAGCGGTCCTCCGCACTGAGCCGGCAATTGGACTTCGACCCGCTGCGCTCTTTAGCGGCCATGTGAGAAAATCGCTCGTGATCTCGATCAACTCCGCTGCTCGCGCCAGCGGGGTGGAACTCGGGATGACGGCTCCCCAAGCCGTGGCACGCTGCCCTCCACTCGTGATTCGCGCGCCTTTACCCGCGGCGGAAAAGGAAGCACGGGCCGCCTTGCTCGCCGTGGGCTTTACCCTTTCTCCGTTGATCGAGGATACCGCGCCCGGCGTGTGCACCATCGACCTCAAAGGCGCTGATGCGGAAAAACTCGTGGCGTTTGCCCAAGCTGCCGTGGACGAGCTGACTCGTGTCGGCCTCACCTCCACCGCGGGTATCGCGAGCACACCGTTGCTCGCGCTCTATGCCGCGCGAACCGCATTCCGTCGCCCGACTGACGGTGATCTCACTCGTGATCGACCGGCGGCCGCCTCGGCACACGCCATCACAAAAAAGAGCACCAGCAAAAATACGCTCGCGAGCCCACTCAAGCCGGCGGCCGTTGTCCACGTCACCGATCCTGCTTCTTTTCTCAGCCCGCTTCCGCTCAGCGCCGCGGATCCTTCGATGGAACTTTCTGGCGTGCTGGCCAGCTGGGGGGTGCGAACTCTCGGGGATCTCACCGCCCTGCCCCGCGACGAAATCGTCCGACGTTTTGGCGCGGAAGGACTCGCTTTATGGCAACGTGCGGCCGGCGGATCGAACCGGCCGCTGCATCCGGTCGTGCCACCGCAGACCTTCAGCGCGGAAATGGAATTCGAGCAGGAAATCGAAACGCTCGAGCCGCTGCTCTTTATTCTTCGCCGTTTTCTCGAGCGTCTCGCACTGGAACTCCAAACCGCCCATTCCGTCGCCGCGGAACTCGAGTTCACGCTTAAACTGGAAGACGACACCACCCACTCCCTTCGGCTGCGGCTGCCGGAGCCAACGCTTGATCTGGAAATTCTTTTTCGCGCGCTCCACACCCACCTCGAATCTCTGCGCACGGAAAAAAGCATTGCCGCGGTGCAGCTGCGCCTGACGCCCACCCGGCCCTTGGTGCGGCAGCAAGGCCTTTTCGAAACGGGCCTGCTTGATCCCCACGGCTTCGCGGAAACGATGGCACGCGTGATGGCACTCGTTGGGCCCGATCATGTGGGCACGCCTGAACTCGAAGACACGCATCGCCCGGACGCGGTAAAATTGGTTGCGCCTCACGCGGTGATTCCGCCTCCGGCGAACGCACCCGTGCATCCACTTCTCGGTTTGCCCTTGCGTCGGTTTCGTCCGCCGCTCGCCGCGCGACTCGAGTTCACCGAGGGCCGAGCCACTTATCTTTGGACGGAGCAGGTGCACGGAGATATTTCGGTGCAACAGGGCCCTTGGCCCAAGAGCGGTCACTGGTGGCAGAACGATCGTGCTTGGGCACGGCTCGAATGGGACATCGAACTCGCCGGTGGCGGCGTTTACCGGCTGCTGCGGGTCGGCGAGGTTTATTTTCTCGAGGGAGAATACGATTAGTCATGAGTGGCTATGTCGAACTCCACGCTCGGAGCGCGTTTAGTTTTTTGCGCGGCGCCTCGCTGCCGGAAGACCTGATTCAGGCGGCGATGAACGTGGAGCTGCCGGCCGTCGCGCTCCTGGACCGCGATGGAGTTTATGGGGCTCCGCGTTTCTACGGCAGCGCCCAGGAAAACCATCTCGCGGTGCGGCCGCGCGTGGGGGCGGAAATCACGATGGAGGATGGCAGCGTCCTGCCGCTGCTCGTGGCCACGCGCACCGGTTATCAAAATCTTTGCCAGCTCATCACCGAAACGAAGCTCACGCCGCGATTGCCGGGCTGCGGCGCCATTCCTGACCTGCCGCCCGGAGTCGGGCCTCAAGAACGCAAGCGACCCTGCTTCGCCACATGGAGCGAACTCGCCCGTTTTTCCGCAGGCCTGATTGCGCTCACCGGCGATGAGGAAGGCCCCGTCCGCCGCGCCTGGCGCACCGCAGGCAGCGTGGCCGCCGGCGCCGCCCTGCGAAAAATCTCCGCGATCTTCGGCCCTGAGCGTCTCTACGTTGAACTTCAGCGTCAGCGGGTTCGCGGGGAAGAGCGTGAAATCAGATTCCTCATCGATCTCGCGACGACTCATCAGCTGCCGTTGCTCGCCACCGGTGGCGTCAATTACGCTGTAGCAGAACATCGCATCGTCGCGGATGTGTTCACGTGCCTGCGGCTGCATACCACGCTCGATGCCGCGGGGCGCCAGCTGGAACCCAATTCCCATCGGCACATGAAATCTGCTGAGGAGATGCGCGCGCTTTTCCATGATAGGCCCGAGGCGGTGGAGAATTCCGTGCGCTTGGAACAACGCCTTGAATTCACCCTCGAAAATCTCGGCTACGAATTTCCGACCTACACCACGCCTCATGGCGAATCGATGGATGCGTTTCTGCGCGAGACGACTTTTGCGTGCGTCCCGAACCGCCTGCGTGGTCAAGCTCTGCCCGAAAAAATTCTCGTCCAGCTGAACAAGGAACTTGAACTCATCGCGAAGCTGAAGTTTTCCGGCTATTTTCTCATCGTCTGGGATATCTGCGACTGGGCGCGGAAACGCGGGATTCTCGTCCAGGGTCGAGGCAGCGCCGCCAATAGTGCGGTTTGTTACATGCTCGGTATCACGGCCGTGAATCCGGTGAAACATCGGCTGCTCTTCGATCGTTTCCTCAATGACAGCCGCGTGGGCCGCGATGGAAAGCCTTCCTGGCCTGACATCGATCTGGATTTCCCCAGCGGCGAACGCCGGGAAAGCGTGATTCAGGAAGTTTACCAGCGCTATGGACGGCGTGGCGCAGCCATGACCGCCAATGTGATTACGTATCGCGGTCGGAGCACGGTGCGCGAAGTCGGAAAAATTCTCGGCTTCGGCGACGATGCCCTCGACCGGTTTTCGAGCTTGTATGCGAACGGGGATTTTCCCGAGACGTTGCAACTCCAGCAGCAGCTGGCGATGTCCGGCATCGCGGCGCAGCACCCGCGAGCTGAAGCGATGGTGAAACTTCACCACTACTTCAGCCGCGCGCTACCCCGGCATCTCGGCCAGCACTCCGGTGGGATGGTGATCTGCCAGGGACAACTCGACAAAGTCGTGCCGCTGGAACCTGCGACCATGCCCGACCGAAGCGTTTGCCAGTGGGACAAAGATGACTGCGAGAACCTCGGGATCGTCAAAATTGATTTCCTCGGTCTCGGCATGATGGCGGTGATGCAGGACACGATCGAACTCTGCGCCAAACGAAGCGATGGCCCGCACACCTTGGACGATATTCCGCCGGACGATAAAACCACCTACGAGAAAATCTGCGCGGCGGACACCGTGGGAGTTTTCCAAATCGAGAGCCGCGCGCAGATGGCGACGCTTCCGCGCTTCAAACCCAAGGATATCTACGACCTCGCCATGCAAGTGGCGATCGTCCGCCCCGGACCCATCACCGGTAACCTCGTTCATCCGCTGATCCGGCGGCGGGACGGAATTGAAAAAGAGGAGTACATCGATCCCAGCGTCGAACATCTCCTGCGGCCCATTCTGGAGCGAACGAAAGGAGTGATCCTCTTTCAGGAACAGATGATCGAGCTCTCGATGGCGCTGGCGAATTTCACCGGAGCGGAAGCCGAGGAACTGCGACGTGCGATGGGCTTTGTCCGAAATCCGGGCCGCCTCGCCGGCGCGCTGAAGAAGCTCGCGGCGGCGCTGCGCAAAGCCGGTCGAAATGAGAACGTGGTCAAAAGAGTCACTGAGTCGGCCATGTCATTTGCGGCGTATGGTTTTCCCGAATCCCATGCCATTGGCTTTGCGATGATCGCTTACGCGAGCACGTGGCTGAAGCTCAACCGCACCGCGGAATTCTACGCGAGCCTGCTCAACAACCAGCCGATGGGCTTCTATTCGCCGGCGACGCTGATTCAAGACGGACGCCGCCACGACATGAACGCCAACCCGGTGTGTATCTGCAGCTCCCGCTGGGAGTGCACCGTCGAAGATCAGAAGAGCATTCGGATCGGGCTGCGCTACGTCAAAGGCCTGCATGAAGCCACCGCTCGCGGGATGCTCACCGCCCGGGACGGACGGCCATTCGATTCCATGGACGATTTTTTGCGCCGGAGTAATTTCACCGCAGCTGAACGACGGGCACTAGCGGCCGTGGGAGCGTTTGATGCGCTCGCCCGCCATCGCCGGGCTGCACTCTGGGAAGTCGAAGCGGCGTGGTCGGACGATGAAAGCCTGTTCAAACATTTCGCCGAAACTTATCGGGAAGATTCGCCGCTCGCCGCGATGTCGAAAGCCGAGCAGTTGCGCGCGGATTTCGCCGTTCTCAATCTCACCGTCGAGGAGCATCCCATGGCCTTCCTGCGCTCGCGATTGTCGGATGTCACTTGCGCGAAAGATCTGGCCGAAATCAAAACCGGCACGCGGGTGACCATAGCCGGCTCGGTCATTTGCCGGCAACGTCCCGGCACCGCGCAAGGTTTTGTTTTCATCAGTCTTGAAGACGAAACCGGAATCGCCAATGCGGTGGTCGTACCGGCACTCTTCGAACGGCTGCGTCTGATCATCACGCAGGAACCCGCGCTGCGCATCACGGGGGTGGTTCAGAACGTTTCAAAGGTGATCCACGTGAAAGCCTACAAGATCGAGCCTCTCCGCGAAGTCGATCTGCCCGCGCAAAGTTCCCACGATTTTCACTAGCTAGCTTGGGCGAGTGGCAAAAATCGTTCGACGCTCTGAGCGATCGCAGGATCGTCACGCGGAGGAGATGCTTCGCTGCGCGGAAATGATTTTCCCCCGCCGCAGGATGCAAGGATTGACGAACCGGTGTTTGGATGGGAGCGAAAACCGACAACGGGTCACAGGCATTGTTGTTGTGATTTTCCGCTTTGCGCGCCGCGGTGTTTGCGCGAGCCTCGCCGGATGTCGAATTACCAGGTCCCCCGTTTTCTCGCCGAACTCCTCCACGCGCGCTCTCCCTCCGGTTATGAGGGCGAGGCGCAAGCGGTGTTTGACCGTCACGTAAAGCCGGCCGCCGACCTCTATGCGAACGATGCCCTCGGCAACCGACTTGCCACGCTCAATCCTCAGGGTGACCCCGTGCTGATGCTCGCCGGCCACATGGATGAACTGGGGCTGATCATCACCTATGTGAACAAGGATGGGTTCATCTATTTCGACACGATCGGCGGCCATGACCGCACTGTCATCTCGGGTCGCCGGGTGATCATCCAAACCGCGAACGGGCCCGTCAAAGGCGTGACCGGCAAGCGCGCCATCCATTTGATGGATGAAGGGGACCGCAAGAAAGTGCCGGAGATTCACGAGATCTGGATCGACATCGGCGTTCGTTCGAAAAAAGAAGCGCTGGACAAGGTGACCATCGGTGATGTGGCCACTTACGATCACGAGCTCGAGTTGTTCAACGGCAGCATCGGCACGGCGCGCGCCTTCGACAATAAAGTCGGCGCTTATGTCGTCGGCGAAACCCTCATTCGGCTCGCCGCCGAAAAGAAAAAATTCGCGGCAAAAATCGTGAGTGTTGCCACCTCTCAGGAAGAGATCGGCGTCCGCGGCGCCACCACCGCGGCCTACGCCGTCAATCCGCACATCGCCCTCGCCGTCGACGTCGGCCACGCGACCGACCACCCCGATTGCGACAATCGCAAGTATGGTGAAACCAAACTCGGTGGTGGTCCGATCATCTGTCGCGGCGCAAACATCAATCCGAAGATTTTTGACCGGCTCATCAAAGCCGCGAAAAAAATCAAGATCCCCTACCAGCTCGACGCGGACCCCCGCCCCACCGGCACCGATGCCCGGGCGATTCAAATGGGACGCGGCGGCGTGGCGACGGGCCTGGTGAGTATTCCCCTCCGATACATGCACACGCCGAGCGAGGTCGTGGACTTGGAAGACGTGGAGCGCTGCGTGAAGCTCTTCGTCGAATTCGCGAAGGGCCTCGAGAAGGGCGACTACGCCCACTGGTAATCCGCCCCGGAACACGGTCCCGATCAACCTTCGCCGAACCGGGACGACGATTAAGCGGCGTCTTGTTTCGGTTCAGATTTGCCCGAGCGGCGCAGCGCCGGACGGCGCGTGCCGGCAACGACGCCGGCATCGATGACGACTTCGGTCACATCGTCCCGCTGGGGCAGATCATACATCACCTCGAGCATGATGTTTTCCATGATCGCACGGAGGGCGCGCGCACCGGTCTTGAGTTCGATCGCTTTGGCGGCGATCGCCTTCACCGCATCAGGCGTGAAACGAAGCCGCACGCCATCCATTGCGAAAAGCTTGGAGTATTGCTTCACCAACGCGCTCTTGGTGCGAAGCAGGATCTTCTCCAGATCCGCCACCTTCAACTGATCCAGAACGGAGACGACCGGCAAACGTCCGATGAATTCCGGGATCATTCCGAATCGCACGAGATCCTCAGGCGCGAGCGCCTTCATCATGAGCTCCGGGTTCATCGCCGACTCCTGCTGAGCCGCAATCGAAGCGAAGCCGAGGCTGCGCTGGCCGAGACGCTTTTGCACGATTCCCTCCAACCCGACAAATGCACCGCCACAAATAAACAGAATGTTCGAGGTGTTGATCTGGATGTACTCCTGGTTCGGGTGCTTGCGGCCACCTTGGGGCGGAACGTTGCAGGTCGTTCCCTCAAGAATCTTCAGCAAGGCCTGTTGCACGCCTTCACCCGAAACATCGCGGGTGATCGAAACATTCTCCGTCTTGCGGCCGATCTTATCGATCTCGTCGATGTAGATGATCCCGCACTCGGCCTTCTTCACGTCGTAATTCGCCGCTTGAAGGAGACGCAGAACCACATTCTCGACATCCTCACCGACGTAGCCCGCCTCGGTCAGGGTCGTGGCGTCGGAGATCGCGAACGGCACATCGAGAATCTTCGCGAGCGTACGGGCGAGGAGCGTCTTGCCCGAGCCGGTCGGTCCCGCGAGCAGGATGTTGCTCTTCTCGACCTCAACGTCGTTGAACTCGGGCGAGATCGCGGCCGGTTCCTTGATCGACTGCCCGGAATCAAACATCAGCCGCTTGTAATGATTGTACACGGCGACCGAGAGAACCTTCTTCGCGTGGTCCTGGCCGATCACATAATCATCGAGCGTCTTCTTGATTTCCGCGGGCTTGATCAGGCGGATCGCAGGCTTCGTCTCGAGCGCTGGAGTTTTGACTTCGCGGTCAATGATCGTCTTGCAGACGTTGACGCACGAATCGCAGATATAAACTCCGGGGCCCGCGATGATCTTCTTAACTTCCGACTGCGACTTCCCGCAGAAAGAACAAAGGGTCATGCGCGACGATTTGGCCATGGATCGGAGCGTGCCCGGGGCGAAGGGTGAGTCGAGAGAGGATTTTTACCTGAAATCAGGCGGCCGTTTGCACCGCGATTTTCTGAGCTTCACGCGTGGACTCAACCACGTGGTCGACAATGCCATAATCCTTGGCTTCGTGCGCGCTCAGGTAGTAGTCGCGATCGGAATCTTTCTCCACCTGCTCGAAGCTTTTCCCCGTGTGTTTGGAAATCGTTTCGTTGAGCGTCTTGCGCCAGCGCAAAATTTCCCGGGCCGCGATCGCGATATCAGCCGCCTGCCCACCGGCGCCACCACTGGGCTGATGGATCATCACGCGACTGTTCGGGAGCGCGAAACGCTTTCCTTTCGTGCCCGCCGCCAGCAGCACGGTGCTCATGCTCGCCGCCATGCCAAGACAGTAGGTCACGATATCGCACTGCAGAAAATTCATCGTGTCGTAGATCGCCATCCCGCCGGTGACGACACCACCCGGAGAGTTGATGTAGACGTGGATGTCTTTCTTCGCGTCCTC
>JBDSSU010000448.1:0-7250 GCA_039928635.1 Opitutaceae bacterium
TGATCACTCCGATCTGGATTTTGCGTCGCCCGCCCCAGCCCCCCAAAAAAAACTTCCAGAAATTTGGGAACCACCCGGCTTACTCCGACGCCGCACAAGTTATTCACAAAGCTCGGCCGGTTACCGATTGCCGCGGTCGATCGAGATCCCGCTCAGTGCGGGTGCAAGTTTGCGATGGCTGCCGCGGTTCGCTCACTAGGCAAAGAATCGTCCCGCAGGCGCAGTAGGACTGGCAGCCTCACGCCGGGTCGGAAAAGCGTTGGGGAATTCTTGACGCCGTGCATCGCATTTTGCCGGTAGAAACAGCTCGTCAGCCTCTGGGTGTGACTTTAATTCGACGCCGTGACCTCGCTGAACTCCTCCGCCGTTCGGGCATCGCAGGTGGCCGCCAACATACTGGCCTTGCTGGTAACGGCGGTAGGCGGCGGTAGTTTTCTCGGCTGGGTGTTCGACAACGAGATTCTCAAGTCCCCGCTGCAGGACGGCATCACGATCAAGGCGAACGCGTCCCTCGGACTCATCTTCGCCGGGGCAGGCCTGTTCTTCCTGCAAAAGGCGCAACCCGGTCGCACGCGCGTTCGCACTTTGGGAAGAATCTGTGCCGTGCTGGCCCTCTCGCTCGGAGCCCTCACCGTCTTCCAGCACCTCAGCGGCGTCGATCTGGGGATCGATCAGCTGATCTTTCGCGAGACACCCGGAGCACTCGCAACGGCCAGTCCGGGCCGGATGGGACTCCCGGCCTCCGTGTGCCTTTTCCTCGGCGGCGTCGCGCTGCTGCTCCTTGATGGTCGAACCGCCCGGCGTCGTTTCATTGGCCAGATCCTCGGGCTGAGCATTTGTGTTTTCACGCAGCTTCCCCTGATCGGCTACGCGTTTGGCGCCAGCCAGCTGTACGCCGTGGCCGGTTACACCGGGATCGCCATGCACACCGCCGTGGCCCTGCTCCTCTGGGGAGTGGGCATTCTCGCCAGCCGCCCCACCGAGGGCGTCATGGCGATCCTCTGCGCCGATGATGCCGGGGGTCTGATGGCGCGCCGCCTGGTGCCCGCGGCGTTTTCCCTGCCGATCGTCACGTGGTTGATTCGCATTTACGCGGAAAAGGAAGGTTGGGTGGAACCGTCTCTCATCCGGCCGCTCGCCGTGCTTTTTCTCTCGGTGTGCAGTGTCGTCGTCGTCCTGTGGAACGCGCGTGGCATGTCCGGCCTCGAAACCCAGCGCCGGCGGCTCGAAGTCGAACGGCAACGCGGCTTCGAACGCACCATCGAAATCCTGGAGAGCATCAGCGACGCCTTCTATGCCATCGATGCCGCGGGCCGGTTTACCTACGTCAACCGGCAGGCGGAGGAACTGTGGGGCCGCTCCCGCGATTCCCTGCTCGGGCAAAGCCTCTGGAGCGAATTTCCTGAAGCGGTGAACGATGCCCATCCCGCTCATCGTGAGGTGCTCAGCCTGCGCCAGCCGCGTCGCTATGAGACCTTTTCACCCCGACTCAGCCGTTGGTTCGACGTGAGCCTTTATCCGGAAGCCGGGGGCGGAGTGTCGGGGTTTTTCCGGGACGTGACGGAACGCCGGCATGTCGAGGAGGAGCTGCGCCGCGCCCGCGATGCGGCCGAAAACGCCAACCAGGCCAAGAGTGAGTTTCTCGCCACCTTAAGCCATGAAATCAGGACTCCCCTCAACCCCGTGGTGCTCACGCTCGACTACCTCGAAGCCCACCCGGAGTTTCCTGCGAAACTGCGCGGCGAACTCGCGTCGATTCGGCGCCACGTCGATCTGGAGATTCAACTCATCTCCGATCTCCTGGACATCACGCGCATCGAATCCGGCAAGTTGCAGCTCAACCTGCGTGACGTCGACCTGCACGAAGTGATGCAAGCCGTGGTCGTGATGTGCCGGCGGACGGACGGACCGGAGATTCAACTGGAGCTGGGGACCGAAAGCCATTTTGTGCGTGCCGATCCGGTGCGCCTCCACCAAGTCGTGTGGAATCTGCTGAACAACGCGCAAAAATTCACGGAGTCCGGCGGACGCGTCGTCCTGCGCACGGCCGCCCCCCAAGCCGGGAGGATTCGCATCGAGGTGACCGACAACGGCCGCGGGATCGCGCCCGAATTGATGCCGAAGCTTTTTAACGCGTTCGAGCAGGGCGAAACCCTCACGGCGCGACAGCGCGGCGGACTCGGACTTGGATTGACCATCACGCGTAAAATTGTGGAAGCCCATGGCGGCACCGTCACCGCGGCGAGCCGCGGCGCCGGAGAGGGCGCTCAATTCACGGTGGAACTCCCCACCCTGGCCGAACGCCCCGGACTACCTCCCCCGCCGACGGCAGCAGTTGCGAGCGAAGCGGCGAACCCGCTGCGAATTCTATTGGTGGAGGATCACGCGCCCACGCTGAAGGCGATGTTGCGTCTGCTGAAAATGATCGGGCATCAGATCACGACCGCCACCACGTGCGCCGAGGCCGAGCGCGCCGCGCTTGCCGGAGATTTCGATCTCCTGATTTCGGACCTCGGCCTGCCGGACGAAAGCGGACTTGAGCTGATGAAACGAGTGCGTCCGCGGTTTCCCGGGCGCGCGATTGCCATCACCGGGTACGGGACGGAGCAGGATATTCAGGCAGCCAGGGAGGCTGGATTCGCGGAGCACCTCACGAAGCCCGTTCAGATCAGCCTGCTCAAAGCAGCGATCGTCCGCGTTGCAGGAGCGAAGAGACGGTCGCCGAGTGAGGAAATCGGCGTGATCGCGCCAGGGGACGCCACCCCGTGAGCTGCCACCAGGAGAATCGATTGGCCGCTCGTGGAACCGCCAGGAAAGAACCGTGAAAGTCGCCACGCGGGTTTCCCCCAAAAAATTGTCCGCCCCCAATTCCTCCTCGCTGCAGGCCGGACCGCGGTCGCTCATCCCGAGGTGGATCCGCGCCGCCGAATCCGCGATCGATGGACAGGGCGTTTACGCCCGCCAGCCCATTCCAGACGGCACGCGCGTGATTGAATACACGGGTGAGCGCATCACCAAAGCGGAAGCGAACCGGCGGGAAGCCGCCCGGCTCGCACGGCAACACTCGGGTGGCGACGACTGCGTGTATATTTTCAACCTGAACCGGCGGCACGATCTCGATGGACGCACGCAGGCCAACGTGGCCCGGCTCATCAACCATTCGTGCGCGCCGAACTGCCGCGCGGAGACGATCCGCGGACGGATCTGGATCGTCGCGAAACGCGACATCCCCCGGGGCGAAGAGCTTACCTTCGACTACGGCTTCAGTTTCAAAGAGTGGCGGCTGCATCCGTGCCGCTGCCGGGCGAAGCGCTGTCCCGGTTTCATCGTTGGCAGTTTCCAGCGCTGGCGATTGCGGCGAATTTCGCGCGCTGAACGCGCCCGGGCCGCGGCTCGATAGCGCGGTTTCAGTGCTGCGTGTTTGACTGCCGCGGGGGGCCGCCTCCCGTGAGCGACATGGCCACACATCGCACCCCGCCTTGGGAAAAGCCGAAGCCCAAAACCCAAACGAAAAAAAAGAGTCTCACCGCGGAGAATCTGCAGTGGGCCAAAGCTCGGGCGAAGAAGGCCGGCCGGAAGTATCCCAACCTGGTCGACAACCTGGCAGCGTCCCGTCGTCAGCTGGAACAGCAGGCGCGGCCGCGACCGTAACGAACCAACCGGTGCCGCGATTCGGGGTTGCGCGGGGAACGAGCCATCGATGCGGAATAAAGATCCCGGGGCAAGCCCCGGGGCATTTGAGTCAATCCATCCGGCTGCTTTTGTGGGCGGGGTGCCCTCACCCCGCTGACTTCAGAATCGCAGCGCATGCCGCGCGGGGTGAGGGCACCCGCCTACACCCAGCCAAGCCGGAGCAAGCTCCGGGGTATTTGACCCATAGGGAATAAATCCGGGAACAGAGGAACCGCTTCCGACTCCGCTCCCATCAGAGTTACGCCGCCAACGCTTCCCGTTGCCCGCCGCACTGTTCGGCCCTCCGCGATCTGCGCCGCACCGCCCCGCTGCGCAAATTCGCCGGTCAGCGGTTGCGCAACACGCGGACGCGATGCGCTTCGCTGTCGCCGATCAACACCGACCCGTCCGCATCCACGAAAACTCCGTGGAGCCGGTTCATCGCACATTTGAGCGGGTCAGAGCTGTCACCATTTCCCATTTCACCGGTGCCGGCGATGAGTTCGAGGTTGCCGGTCCGCGCATTGATCATGCGCAACGTGTGGCTCTCGGTGTCGGCGAGCCAGGCGTTCCCCTCGCGATCAAGCGCGATGCCTTTCGGCCCGCTGAGTTTCGCCAGCTTTGCCGGACCACCGTTGCCGGTGAAACCTGACTCGCCCGTACCAGCCATGTGCAAAATTTTCCCCGCTTTCAGATCCAGCTTGAAGACCTGATTTCCTTCCCGCGTCACCAACCAGAGATTTCCGTCACGATCCACATCGAGCGAGCGTGGATTGTTCAAGGGCGTGCCGGCAATGGGCGCCCCATCGGGCGTGGGACCGGATTTACCGGTGCCCGCCAAAGTACTGATGAGACCGGTGACGAGGTCGACGCGCCGGATCGCGTGATTCGAAACATCGCAAATATACAGGCTACCGTCCGCGCCGAATTGAATGCTGTGCGGCGAATTCAACAGCGCCTGGTTCGCGGGTCCGCCATCGCCCGAATAGCCCTTCTTGCCTGTGCCAGCGACGGTCGTGATTAACTTGGTTTTCGCGTCCACCCGCCGCACGACCTGATTGCTCATATCCGCAATGAACATATTTCCCTGCGCATCGAAGCGCAGCTCGTGAGGCAGATTGAGCTTCGCTTGCAGGGCGGGCCCGCCGTCACCCGAATAGCCGCGTTCCCCCGTTCCTACCACGGTGGTGATCGTGCCATCCGCTGCAACGCGTCGGATCCGGTGCGCGTTGTGTTCACAAAACCAGATCGCACCGTCGGGCCCGCGCACCACGCCATAGGGATCGTTGATCTGGGCCGCGACCGCTGGGCCGCCGTCTCCTGAGAAACCCATCACGCCAGTCCCGGCGAAGGTCGAGAGGGTCCAGGCCGCGAACGAGGAATTGGCAGCAAACGCCACCATGAGGAAGAGGCGAAGAACGAGGGGCATGAACCAAGCCGTTAGCGAGGCCCGCGTTTCCGTCCACCTCTTTTTCGTCGGACATTGACGGACAATCGGCGAGCGTCAGGTGCAGCCCACCGATTTTTTGCCACAAGCGTGTCATGTCGCGCTCCGTCGCGTTTTTCTGTTTGCCCTCGCTCCGTCGCTCGCGTTTTCACTTTCGGGCAACAGGGGCGTTTCGTCTTCGGTTGCGGCAGTTTCGCAATCCATGTCACTCATCCCTTTTTCCAGCCAGCTGATCGCTGATGTCGGCATTTCCCTCGGCGACGAAGGCAAAGGCCGGCTAATTCCCGAAGTGGCCGACGAATTGCGCGGCACGAGTGCCGCCGTTTCGGTCGTGCTCAAGGTCAATGGCGGCGCCAACTCGGGGCACACCGCCGGCGGGATCAAGTTGAACCTCCTCCCGGCCGGCGTGGTCGTGCGTGACGTTCCCCACCTTTGCATCGGCAGCGGAGTGGTCGCCGACCCGCGCAAGTTCTGGTGGGAGGCGACGCCGCTCGAACACAAGGGTGGCCACGCCATTCTTTCCCGTCTGTTGATCGACGAGCGCACGATGGTCGCAGACATCACGCACCGCCTGCTCGACCTCGCATGGGAAGACTACCGCGTGAACGTCCTCGCGGAAGAGCCGCGGGGATCGACCGGGCGTGGCATCACGCCGGCGTATGCGGACGAGGTGGGCCAGCAACAGATCACCTACGCCGACTTTCTCGGCGGCCCGAATTATTTTGCGCGCAAACTCGCCGCTCGCGCGGACCGCGCCTGCCGCACGATCCAGCACGTGTGCCGTGTGAGCGGAGCGACCTGGAATTCGTTTTTCGAAAAACTCTCCGCGGCCGAATACCGCGCGAACGAAGAGGCTATTTCCCTCGGTTGCTTCAAAGGCTCGGATTTCGACTTCAAGATGTTCCGCGGTGAGGCGCCGTTCAGCCTCAATCTTCAAAAACTCACCGAGGTCTACTGGGATGCGGGCACCCGGCTGTCCAAAAACATTGGCGAAGTCCGCGAACTCGTCCTGCGCGAGCTGCAGGCTGGGCGCACCATCATTGGCGAGTTTGGCCAGGCCTACTGGCTCGACAAACGCCACGGCTTCTCGCCGAACGTGACCGCCTCGCACACCTACACCCCGGAATTCTTCGAGAGCGCCGGCATCCCGGTGCAGCGCATCCATACGTTCGGCGTGGCGAAAGCGTACGACACCAAAGTCGGCACGCACACCTTCCTCACGCAAATGGACGATGCGCACCCGCTCGCCGTGAAGCTGAAGAAAATCGAGTTCGGCACGAGCACCGGACGCCAGCGCATGGTCGGCTGGTTCGACGCGGTCGAAAAAGGCGACGCCCTGCGCTACGGTGGTTTTCAGGACGTCATGATCAACAAATCGGACGCCCTCACGCATTCGGGTGAGTGGCGCGGCGAGTTGCTCATCTGCACCGCCTATGAGGATGCGAGTGGCCAGCGCGTCGCCCACGTGCCGCGCAATGAAGCCGTGCGCAAAACCCTCCGGCCCGTCTACACGCGGCATCCGGGCTGGAGCGAGGACATCTCAAAAGTGAGACGTTTCGCGGAGCTTCCGCGCGCCGCTCAGCACTATGTCGCCGCGATGATGAAGAGCATCCTCGATGTCGCGTATGCGGGCGAGCCCTGGCCCAGCGCGGAAAAACTTCCAAACCTCCGCTACCTCGGCGTTGGTCCCGAACCGTCACAGATCATCAAGGACGTTCCGCCGACCGCCGAGCTGGTGAAGGGATAGCCTACTGCGTGTCTTCAAACCGGTTTGTCATTCTGAACGTAGTGAAGAATCCACCGGGACACTCGCTCGCGCCAAGGGTCACGCAGCTCCTGCTGGATCCTTCGCTTCGCTCAGGATGACAATCGGGTGGGAGGGAGCAGTTCAGCGGATGAAACACCCAACGCCTCGCGTTGATTCCAGTCTCAGAATGACAGGGCATGGTGTTGGTGGGTTTGAAAACACTCCCTAGCAAAGTTAAGGGACGACCGGCGAATTTTCGCCGTGTTCGGCGCCCCGGATCCCCTGTGCTCACGAAAGCGCCCAACCAGCTTTCCTCGGAGTTGGTCTCGCGAAGAACGCGAAGGAGCCGAAGGCCTGCTCCGTTTCCTTCGCGTTCTTCGCGAG
>JBDSSU010000449.1:0-5596 GCA_039928635.1 Opitutaceae bacterium
GAACGCCTTGATCGCCTCGTCGACCAGTTTCTTCGTTTCCGCCAGCGAAATGCCCGGAACCGGCGTGATGGAAAATCGAAACTCCCCGGCGAGTTCGCTCGTGGCATTCACCACGGAAGCCGACAACGCCTTCTGATTCTTGGTGAGCTGCTGGTAGAGGATGGAGTTTTTTCCCTGTCCCAAAATTTCCGCCAGGCAGTCGAGCGGAGCTTCGTCGGGATGATACGACGGCACGGAGGGCAGCACGATGGCGAGCACGGGAAGCCGGGCGTAGTTATCCGCGAGCGTCACGTACCGGTCGGCGGAAAGCACCGCGGCCGGAACCTTGGTGGGCGTGACCTCGGGCCCGCGTGGAATGGAGCCAAAATATTTTTCGACGAGGGCGAGCACCTTGGCGGGCTCGACGTCGCCGCCGATGGTCAGAGTCGCGTTGTTCGGGCCGTACCAGCGGAGGAAGAAATTTTTGAGGTCCTGCACATCCACGCGGTTGAGATCCTCAATGTAACCGATCGTCAGCCACGAATAGGGATGACCGTAGGAATAAAGCGCCTTGGAGATGACCTCGGAGGCGAGTCCGTAGGGGCGGTTGTCGTAATTCTGGCCGCGCTCGTTCTTCACCGTGTCGCGTTGCACCTCGAATTTTTTCTGCGTGACCGAATCGAGCAGGAAGCCCATGCGATCCGCCTCGAGCCAGAGCATTTTCTCCAGCTGGTTGCTGGGAACGGTCTGGTAATAATTAGTGCGGTCGCGGCTGGTGGAACCGTTGAGTGTGCCGCCCGACTCCGTGACGATTTTGAAGTGCTGCTCGTCGGCGACGTTGTCACTCCCCTGAAACATCATGTGTTCGAAGAAGTGGGCGAAACCGGACTTGCCGATCTCCTCGCGCGCCGAGCCGACGTGATAGGTGACGTCGAGGTGCACGACCGGATCGCTGCGGTCCTCGTGAATGACCACCGTCAGCCCGTTGGGGAGAACGTACTTCGCGTACGGGATGACGACCTGGCCGGGGGCGGCGTCGATCTTCTCGACAAGTTTCGCCTGCGCGCGAGCAAGGAGGGGTACGGCAACCAGGCAGGCGAGGAGCAGAAAGGTACGGACAGTTTTCATAGATCGTGGGGACAGACGTTGGGCAAAGAAGAGAGCTGGCTCGCGGCGAGGATTCAGCGGTGCATCCAAAGCTTAGCGATCACTGCCGCTTTGATGCCGAGATCGATCAGCGCGGTCTAGCAATTTTGGAGTTGGGGTCGAAGGTCGTTCCGATCGCAGGGAGGCGGAAGCGAGGCGGCGGCATCCAGAGAATTAAGAACCGGCGTGAAACTGCCGGTAAGTTGGGCGATGTTGATGAACACAAAAAAGGCGCCAAATCGGCGCCTTTGAAATCCAGATGGATGCGCTGCGGTTGCGCTCAGTCGTTGCGCCGCGAGCCGGAGAGCAGCAAGAGAACGTGCAGCAAAGTTCCGAGCGAGGCCACGAACCCTGCGACGTACGTCAGACCAGCCGCGTCGAGTGTCTGATGAACCCCGGGCATTTCATCGCGATCAACGATGCCGAGGTTTACGAGCTGGGCTTTGGCGCGACGGCTCGCGTCAAACTCGACCGGAAGTGTCACCAGCTGAAACAGGCAGATGATTCCCAAAGCGACTGCACCGAGAATCAGCAGATTATATCCGATCGCCATGCCCGCATAGGTCAGCAGCAAAATCCCGCCCAGGATGGCAAAGTTCGAAACCCCGGCGGCAATCTGCGTAACCGGCGCCATCGTCTGACGCACGGTCATCATGGAGTAGCCCACCTTGTGCTGGATGGCGTGACCCGCCTCGTGCGCTGCCACACCGAGCGCGGCGAGGCTGGTCCCGCGATAGTTGTTCTGCGAAAGCGCGAGTCGCCGGTGAATCGGATCGTAGTGGTCGGTCAACTGGCCAGGCACTTCGACGATTTCGACGTTCGTGATTCCGGCCGAACGCATGACGGCTTCCGCAGCTTCGCGTCCGGTGATATTCCCACGGGAGGGAATGCGAACGTTTTTATTGTACGCACTGGTGATGCGCATCTGCGCGTACATGCCGAAGAGCATCGGAATGATGATAAGTATAATCCAGATGAACATGGGAGATTGGGATGAAGGTTGAAGTGACGATTCCGGGAGGACTGTTTTACGAAGGAGACGTTACCCAACAAACGCGATTCGCGAGTGGAAAGTTTCCTTTTGGAAACGCTCCACCGAATTCTACGCGTCACCCGAGCTGCGGCACGTCCACCCACCGACGTTCCGCCCACGACTTCAATCCCAGCTCCGCCAGCTGAACGCCCTTGGCGCCCTCGAGCAAAGTCCAGGGAAACGGATCTCCCTTCACCACGTGTTTCAAGAAGAGCTCCCACTGGACCTTGAACGCGTTGTCGAAGACGTCGTTGGTCGGCTGCGTGACCCAGCCGTCGAGGAACTTGATCGGGCTGTCCGTGTCGGGGCTCCAAATGCACCGGGGCGTCATCGAACCGTGCTGAATCACGCAGTTCCGGAGTCCGGCCACCGCGCTGCCGTCCGTGCCATCGACTTGGAGCGTCAGCAGGTCATCGCGTCGAACCCGCACCGCCCATGAGGAGTTGAAATTACAGACCACGCCGTTTTGCAGTTCGAAGGTCGCGTAAGCCGAATCGTCGGCAGTGCACTTGTAAGGTTTGCCGGCTTCATCCCAGCGCTCCGGGACGTGCGTCGCGCCGTGGCATGACAGCGACTTCACCTCGCCGAACAAGTTTTGGATCACGTACTGCCAGTGGCAGAGCATGTCGACGATGATGCCGCCATCGTCCTCCTTCCGGTAATTCCAGGACGGGCGTTGCAACTTCTCATGTTCGCCCGGGAAAACCCAGTAGCCGAACTCGCCGCGCACCGAGAGAATTTTCCCGAAGAACCCGGTATCGATGAGATATTTTAGTTTTAACAGCCCCGGTAGCCAGAGCTTGTCCTGCACCACGCCGTTCTTCAGCCCGGCGGCGGTGACCTCCTTCGCCAGTGCGAGCGCCTCGGCGGAAGTCGTCGCCGTCGGTTTCTCGCAGTAAATGTGTTTCTTCGCGGCGATCGCCTTCCGTACTCCGAACGGTCGCTGACCGGTGAGCGTGGCATCGAAGTAAATTTGATTCCCCGCGTCGGCGAGGGCCGCATCGAGATTCGTCGAATAGCGTTTCACGCCGGCGCGGGCGGCGAGCGCCGCGAGTTTCGCCTCGCTGCGGCCGATCAGAATCGGATCGGGCAGGATGACTTCGGACTCGCCGAGCTTAACGCCTCCTTGATCGATGATGGCTTTGATGGAGCGCAGCAGATGCTGGTTGGTGCCCATGCGTCCGGTGACGCCGTTCATGATGATGCCGACTTTGTGGGTGGTCATTGGAATAAGGGGTTGAGGGTTTCGCTGAGTGTAGGCGGAAGCGCCAGCTTGCGTTAGAACAAACCCGACTTTTGCTAGCACGATCCCGACGCGATGCTTGCCTGGAGCCCCATCCTTATCCAGCAGATTGAAATTCACGCGCTCGGGTTCGTGCTGCGAAAACTTCAGCTGAACCGTCACCGCGAAAACGAGGTCGCCCCCCACCGCCACCAATACGCGCAGCTCATCCTCTACCTTTCCGGTGAAGGCGTGCAGACGGTGAACGGCCGCCCCCGCCGCGCGCTGGCGGGCGATCTCTTCGTCATCCCCGCCGACGTGCCGCATGGATTCGCCCTCGCGGGGAAAAGCCGTCCGCTTTGCCTCGTGCTCGATTACGAAGTCGAGGGAACGGCCGCGCGAACCCGCACGGCGCATCGCAAACTACCGCAGGCCACGTTGAACGAACTGCATGCTCTGCTGGCTGAGGTCCCCGCGAAAGGCCGGCTGACACTGGCGCATTATCCGGCGATTCTGGCCGTCGTGGCTCGGCTGCTGAATCACGCACCCGAACCTCCGGCCAGCAGCAAAAGTCCGCAGCTCGTTGAACGGGTCAGCGCCTTGCTCAACTCATCCTCTCCCCTCGCGAAAGTCGCCCGGGCCGCGGGCTATCATCCCGACCACCTTAATCGGAAATTGAAACAGGAGGCCGGAGTTGGCTTCCGGGCCTTACGGGATCGGCTTCGACTGGAAAAAGCGCAATCGGCGTTGCGCGCCACGGCCACGGTGGGAGACGCAGCCACTCAAGCGGGATTCGATGACGCCAATTATTTCGCACGCTGGTTCCGCCGACAAACGGGACAAACGCCAGGAGCTTGGCGACTTCGTTAGAGACTCAGCGCGCTGAGCCCGGGCGATTCTTCACAGCGGAAAGGTCCAGAAACAGGTGGTCTTCGGAGAAGAAGCGGCCGTCGACGCAAAGCGCCTTGGGTTCGGTGCCGAACGACTCGAACCCGAAACTCGCGTAGAGGTTTCGGGCGGCGACATTCGTGGACTCCACGGAGATTCGCACCAGACCAAGGCTCTCCATGGCAGCCGCCGCGGACAAGAGACGTTTCATGACCGCTTTGCCGAAACCTTTCCGACGGAAGTCCGGGTGAACGTACATTCCCCAAATCCACGCTTTGTGTATTTCCTTGCGACCTTCGAAACGTTTTAAACCGCCGACTGCGACGAGTTCGTTCTCCTCAAAAATGCCGACGACGGTTCCGCTGCCCGCGGGAATGCTCAGCCGCCGCGCCTGCTCTTCCAACGGAAGCTGGCTCGCCTCCTCGAAGCTGGCGCCAAACGCCGTCGGGCTTTCACGCAAGCCAAACAGGCGCAGTTTCTGATACGGGAGGGCGTCGGACCCGTTGAGCGAACGGACTTCCATGTTTGTCTCAGAAACGCCCCTGCCCCGCTCCCGCTCCTGCGCTCACTCCGGCTTTTTCGTGCACTGCGGCGCGGCACCGGCAGGCAATGGGGGAATCGCAGCCACGCCGGCTGGCGGTAGCGAACCGTCGAGTTCCTGTCGCCAGTGCGCCACATCACCGCCCGGGCAGTAGATATACATCATGTGCAGCGGCTCGTCGCCCGTGTTGGTGAGCTGGTGAAAAACGGTCGGGGGAAGGAACACCGCCTGGCCCGCCTTGATCGCCTGCCGCTCGGTTCCGACGCAAACCTCCCCCTCCCCTTCCAGCACCATGTAAATCTCTTCCTGTTCCTGATTGTGCCACGGGACTTGTCCGCCTTTGGGCTCCAGCACCACATACCCCATCGCGAAGCCCTTGGCCTGAATCGGCTGCATGGGAGTTTGTCCGACCATTCCGCGCGTCCAACGACGGGCCGGGAAAGTACGTCCGGGAATTTTGGCAATATCGGCGATCATCATGAGAGGGAAACAAACGGGTTTGGGTTGGGAGGAGATTGCACTCACGCCTTCGCTACAAAGTGCGAGCGCGGACCATTAGTTGCCGATCGGACGTTGCGACAAACAAAATTCCGGGGAGCACCGACCTCGTTTCGCTTGCGGCCCTGCCCTCAAAACGGGAATCCGACCGAAATGTGTACTGTACCTGAAGGGTCACCGACCCTCGGATTGAAATTTCTTCCGTACTCGAGCCGGATCGGCCCGATGAGGGTCTGGTAGCGCAGGCCCAAACCGATCGAGTAAAGTTTTTCCTCCACGGGATAGTGCG
>JBDSSU010000450.1:0-4345 GCA_039928635.1 Opitutaceae bacterium
GCTGCTTCAGGCCAAGCATCTTTTGCAAGAGGTCTTTCAAATCATGCAGGAGACCTTTCCGAAATCGATTCGGATTGAGTCGGAGATTCCGAGCGGGTTGTGGACCGTGAAGGGAAATCCCACGCAGCTGCACCAGATGCTGATCAATCTCTGCATCAATGCCCGCGACGCGATGCCTCACGGCGGCACGCTCCGGCTGACGGCGCAAAATCGAATGCTCAGCGAAACGGAGGCCCACGCTTTCCGGGACGCCACGCCAGGACCCTTCGTCGTTTTCGAGGTGAGCGACACCGGTGTCGGCATTCCCGCGTTTGTCCTCGAGCATATCTGGCAGCCATTCTACGCGTCGAAAACCGACGCGAAGGGCACGGGCCTGGGGCTTTCGACCGTCCGCGGGATTGCCGTCGGCCACAACGGATTTGTTCACGTTAGGTCGGAGATGGGCCGCGGCTCGTGTTTCCAAGTTTTTCTGCCCGGTGCCGAAACGCTGGAGACGGGCGGTCCTGCTTCGCGCTCGGCGCAACCCTTCGAGGCGCGTGGCACGGGGGAGCTGGTGCTCGTGGTCGATGATGAAGAAGGTATCCGTGAATCGGTGAGCGCGGTCCTCCGGCAGAACGGCTACCGCCCGTTTACCTGCCCGGATGGGATGGAGGCTCTCGCGCAATATGCGGGGCGGATCCAGGATATTTCGCTGGTGATTAGTGATCTCGACATGCCCGGTTTGGGGGGCGTCGCGTTTTCCAAAGCCTTCCTCCGGCTCAGCCCCACGACGAAAGTTCTCTTTATCAGTGGCGCGATCGAGCAGCCGCCTTCGACCGTCGGGGCGGCATTTCTCGCCAAACCCTTCAAGGGGGAAACCCTGCTCCGGAAAGTCCAGGAGCTGCTTGAAACGAAAAAAGAATAGGCCGGGAAGAGCGATTACGCGTGGCCGGGTTTGCGGCGGGGGCGTGAGCCGCTTCGGCTCCGTTGTCTGGAAGCCGAACGTCCGCCTGCTGCCGGCGGGATTTTATCGCCCGTCCGGCGTGGGATGATTTTGTGCCGGCCTCCCGCCGTCATCAGCACGATGCGATCACTTCCCCGCCAACGGTTTCACTTTGAAATACTGTTTGGCCAGCTCGAGATACTTGGCCGATTCCTCGGCGGTCGTGATGTGGCCGCCGCGGTGATTGTAGAAGAGCAGATCGCCCCCGACGAAGGTGTTGGGTTGCGGCGGTGACTGCGTGTCGATGGCCGTTTTGCCGAACAGCCGGTAGACCGGGCTGGCGAAATAGGCCGACCAGTAAACGCCCACCGGATCGGACCATTGGTCATCGGTGCCGCCCGTCACGAAGGCCGGACGTGGTGCCATGAGGGCGACCAGCATGTGGGCGTCGACGGGCATCGCCTGCCAGTTGCCCATCCATTGCTTGAAGTTCTCGCAGTAGTTTCCGGGGGACAGCTGACCAATGTCATCGATCGTCTCACCCCAATCGCGGCGCATGAGCGAGGCTCCTCCTTCGCCCGAGCAACTCGCGAACACGAGGCCAATGCGGTCGTCCATCACGGCGCGCATCAGCGCCTGCTTGCCGCCGATCGAATGACCCGTGACCGCCACTTGGTGAGCGTCCACGGTTTTGTCGGTCTCGAGATAGTCGAGGCTCTTGCTGACCGCCCAGGCGTTCTTCCGGATCGCGCCCCAATCATCGGGACGGCCGGTGGAAATATTCGGCGCGGCGCCGGCGAAATCGACGGTGCCAAAGCCCATCGCGAGGACGGCTTGGGCGTTGCCACCTTGAATCAAAGGAACGGCGCCCGCGGCGTTGGCCGGGACGGTGTAGGTCACGCGCAGACCATTGACTGGCGGGGGAAGGCCGCCGCGGCCTCCACGACCACCGCGGCCGGGCGCGCCAGGGGCCGCTGCGGGGGCTGCGCCGTCAACGGCATTGGCGGCGACGGCTGTCGGCGCGGGAGCTGGGGCGGGTGCCGGTGGCGGAGTCGCGGCGGCCGGAGGATTGCGATTCACGAACGGCGTGCCGTCGGCGTTAACGTATTTCCCTTCTGCCACCGTCGTGACCGAGCCATCGGCGTGCGTGGTCTTGGTGGCGGTCCAAGTGAGGGTCGGCACGTTTGCCGGGACTTTGCCGAACATGTGGGTCTCGAGCAGATCGATGACTTCCTTGCGGCGAACGTTGCGCCACGTGGCCGCATCTTTCACCGGCTGGCCGTTGTTGAGCGTGAGCAGATCCGGAACTTTCTTGAAGTCGCCCGCGAGCGCTTCGTCGTAATTGGAATAATGGCCGGAACTCGCCCAGCGATAGAGTCCGGTGCCCTCGACCTCCTTCCCGTCCGCGGTGCGACGATAGAAATTGTTTCGCCTTTGCATGACCGTCCCCTCTGGAGCGGTGGTGAGGCTGTCGATCTCGCGGACGCTGCCCTTGGCGGGAATGGGCCGGGCGGGATCGAACTTCACCTGGGGTAAGCCGGGAACGTCAGGGTACGCAGCTGAAGCGGCTGCGGCGGCGGCAATCGCGGCAGGCGATGCACTGGCCGCAGTGACGGGGGTAGTCGTCACCGTAGCGGAGAGCGTAGCGGCGCCAGTGATCCGGAGGATTAAACGAAACGGGACAGACGGGTGCATGGGGTGGGCGGGGTTTGACTGCGGGGGCAGGGAGCCAAGCCGGACTTTGCGCTCAAGGTCCCGCGGTGCCACCGCCCTGTCGCTCCAATTGTAGACCGCCGGGAGTGCGGCGCTGCGTTTCATGGCCACCTCGCATCGAAGCGAGGACGCCGATCGCGTCACGGCGTCAAACCTTGAGCGGTTGATCGCGTGCCAACGTGGGGGGCTCCTCCTCGCTGGCGAGACGCCGTCCCATCAGTCCCCAAGAACTGCACTTGGGAGTTACGTGCTCCAGCCGCGGTTCGCGATCGCGATCGCGTGGAAATAGATGGCGGTGACGAGCGCGTTCGAGGGCGCCTCGACCGGGCGGCGCAACATTTCTGCCATCGAGATGGGTGACGGCTCGTGATCGTTCAGCATCTTCGCCGCCAGGCGGCGCGCAAGCAGGTGCCCCTCGGCGGCCGTGTGGGCATATAAGCTGCCTGTCAGTTCTGGTTTGTTGGAATGGGTGGCATCAATCATGGCATCGAGGAGACAAGGGACGTTTGAAGGAAGGGGTGGAGTAATCTTGGCGGAGAAGGCGGATAGGGAGCGGTGCGTGCTCAGCAATCACGCGAGTGCACCCGGTTGGCCAGGAGTCGAAGCGTGCGTCATCGCACCGAACTCGCCGAGGTCGAGCTGCAGCGCTTTCGCGACGCCCAGCCCGTACGCGGGGTCAGCGCGGAAGAAGTGGCAGACTTGCCGTAGCTGGATCTCGCGCGGCACGCCGTTCATGTGACGGGCAATGTTGCCGAAAAGCCTTTCCTTCGCCTCCTCAGTGAACAGACGGAAAAGATTTCCGGGCTGCGTGTAGTCGTCATTGCCGTCGCGATGATTGTAGTGCGCGGCGTCGCCGGTGATCTTCAGCGGCGGCTCGCTCAGCGCCGGGCAGTCCTTCGGTCCGTTGAAAGAGTTGGGCTCGTAGTTGACGGCGGCCCCGCCGTTGGCGTCGAAGCGCATGACGCCGTCGCGCTGGTAGTTGAAAACCGGGCACCGCGAGGCGTTGACCGGCAGATGCTGATGGTTGACGCCCAGCCGGTAGCGATGCGCATCGGCATAGGAAAAGATCCGCGACTGCAGCACCTTGTCGGGAGAGTGACCGATGCCCGGGACCACGTTCGCCGGAGAGAAGGCGGCTTGCTCCACCTCGGCGAAATAGTTTTGCGGGTTGCGGTTGAGCTCAAGCATGCCGACGTCGATCAGCGGATAATCTCCGTGGGGCCAGACCTTGGTGAGATCGAACGGGTTGAACCGGAAAGTCTCCGCTTCCTTTTCCGTCATGATCTGAACCGCAAAACGCCAGCGCGGAAAATTGCCATCGGCGATCGCGTGGAAGAGATCGGCTTGCGAGGACTCGCGAGTTTGGCCGACGACTTCCCCCGCCTCCTGATCCGTGTAGTTCGCGATTCCCTGGAGTGAACGGAAATGAAATTTCACCCAGTGGCGTTCCCCGATGGCGTTGATGAAGGAATAGGTGTGGGAACCGAAACCGTGCTGCTGGCGCAGATTCTTGGGAATACCGCGATCGCTCATCAGGATGGTGACTTGATGGAGCGACTCCGGTGAAAGTGACCAGAAGTCCCAAGCCGCCGTGTGATTGCGCAGATTGGTCAGCGGATCGCGTTTCTGCGTATGGATGAAGTCCGGGAACTTGAGCGGATCGCGAATGAAGAAGACCGGCGTGTTGTTGCCGACCAGGTCCCAGTTGCC
>JBDSSU010000451.1:0-4983 GCA_039928635.1 Opitutaceae bacterium
GTTTTTCAAGACGATCCCTCCGGCATCTTGGTGAATGCCGACAGCTCGGTCCGTAAATTCGAAGATCTTCAGGGCAAGACGATCATCGCCCGTCCCGAATGGGCGTTCCTGAAATTTCTCGAAAAAAAATACCAGCTGCGCGTTAACCTCGTTCCCCAGAATTTTTCCGTCGCCGCTTTCATGGGCAACAAGGAGGCGCTGCAACAAGGCTACTTCATCGCCGAGCCCTATCACATCGTGAACGCCGGCGGGAAAATGCCGCGCTTCCTTTCGACGTGGGACGCCGGCTTCCGCTCGTACGCGGTCCTCGTCACCAACCGGAAATTCGCCCGGGAACACCCGTCCGAGTTACAGGCGTTTCTGCGCGCGTACATCCGCGGGTGGCGCGACTACCTCGAGGGCGATCCCGCCCCCGCCCACTCCGCCCTCAAGAAAGCCAATGCGAATAACACGGATGAATTCATGATGTTTTCCCGCAAAATGATCCTTGAGGAAAAGCTGGTGACGGGACGCGACGCCAGCGGCGGAACCGCGCAGATCGGGCGGCTCGACCCCGCACGTTACGTGACGCAAATTGCGCAGCTCGAGGAACTCGGCGTCCTGGCCAAAGGGAAGGTATCAGCTGATCAGGCACTGCTCATCATGTCTGCCGTGGAAAAGAAATGAGCGCATCCGCCCACGATCCGGCAAAACGTTTTGGTGAACTCGGCAAAACCTCCGTGCCTCCATCCCGGGCCTGTCCTCCCGGCGTCTCACCCAAAGCTCCGACGCTCGCCCCCCGGTCGCGTTTTCTGGCGCTGGTCGCGAATGCGGTGGGCGACGGCACGCTCATCAAGCTGACGCTCGGCAAACACCGGGGCGACGACGCGACGCTGCAGAATATTTTCATGCGGCCGGTGACGCTGAAAAGCGGCCGTCAGCTTTCGTTGGTGTGGCGCCACGCCACTCGCGATGTGACCAAGAACCATCCGCCGGTCGAAGCGCTGGCTTTGATGGAGTCCTTCGTTGGAAAAGACTTTTTGGATGCGCACCTGTTCACCACCACGCAAAGCGCCCAGCTCGAATGCTCGGTCGACGGGTCGGCTCGGCTCCACGTGAGAAGCGCTCCGCCAAATGCTTTCTTCCCCGGGCCCGACGCGACGTCCCATGATCGCGTCAAAGCCCACGCCATCCCTCCCGACGCTCCCTGGCTTCGCGCGCTTGGAGTGACGAACGATCGTGGCCAGCCGCGGGAAGGCATGGCGGATAAATTCCGGCAGATCCAAAAATTTTCGGAATTGCTCTCCCATCTCATCGCCGAAGCACCCTTGCCGGCCGATCGTCCGCTCACCGTCGTGGATATGGGTTCTGGCAAGGGCTACCTCACCTTTGCCATCGCCGCGTTGCTCGGAGAACGAGCCCAAGTGCGCGGCATCGAATCCCGCGCCGAGCTCGTCGAGTTGTGCAACCGCGTGGCGCGCGAGCACGGATTCGCCTCCCGCCTTTCGTTTACCGCGGCGGCGATCGCCGATCAGGCGCTGCCGCAGTGCGATATCCTGATCGCACTGCATGCGTGCGATACCGCGACCGACGATGCCTTGGCGATGGGGATTTCAGCCGGTGCGACGCTCCTGGTGGTTTCGCCCTGCTGCCAGAAGGAGATCCGACGGCAATTGTCCGCTCCGGCGGTGCTCGCCGACGCCCTCCGTCACGGGATTTTCCAAGAGCGCCAAGCTGAGTTCGTGACCGACGCTCTGCGCGCGCAATTGCTGGAATGGGCGGGCTACCGCACCAAGGTATTTGAGTTCATCTCCACGGAACACACGGCGAAGAATCTGATGATCGCGGCGATCAAGTCACACGCTGCCGGCGATTCTGCCCGCGAGGATCGAACCCGCGAGTTCGCGGGTTTCTACGGCATCCATGCGCAAAAGCTGGCGCAGCACCTGCGTTTCCCCCTGATTTCTTCGACTGGCTGAATTTCCGCCGATGAAACCCTTCCTCACGTTTTTCGTGCTCGCGGTGGTGAAGGCGTCGGTCGTTGCGGCTGAGCCCGCGCTCGAGCTGCGCGGGGTTTTGGAAGGAGTCGGCAATACCAAACTTTCGCTGGTGGATCGAACAAACGACACGACTCGTTGGGTGGACGTCGGCCAGTCGTTCGCGGGTTTTGCCGTGAAAGCGTACGATCCGGCCACCGAAACCGCGACGCTTCAGAAGGACGGCAAGGAGATCCGGCTGCGGATTAATTCAGCGAAAATCGCCGAGGCGCCCATTGCTCCGCTGGTAAGCACCGGCCCGATTTCGCTCACGGCGGCCCGCGCGATCTTCAACAATCTGCGGCAGATCTCTGCGGCAGCGGATCAATATTATTTGGAGAGAGGTGGCAACACGACCACCGTCGCCGAGCTGGTGGGTCCGACAAAATACATCAAGCAGCTGAAGCCCGAGGCGGGTGAAGACTACAGCGCGTTGAAGTTAGTTGGAGGCAAAGATCTTCTCTCGGTAACCACCGCCTCGGGCGAAACCGTGACGTACGATGGCGGAGGAAACGCCTCCAGCTTCTATAACGTAAGCCCGGGCGATACTCTGGCGCGTATCGCGCAAAAGACCGGCAGCTCGACGCAAAAACTCGTCGAGCTGAATGGAATCACGAATCCCGCCCAGCTCTCCGTCGGTCAGCCCCTGCGCATCAAGTAAAATGACTTGGGCAGATCTCGATTGGGCCGCGCTCGATCGGCTGCGCGCGCGGTTTTTAGACGGGACGGCGAACGCTGAACCGTATTGGTCCTCCCCCAACGACCTCGCCAGCTACGACTTCACCTATGGCGAACGCATCGGTTGGAAATGGGACCAGGTGCTGCGCGAATTGAAGCTTCGCGGATGGAGGCCGGCGTCGCGCGACATTTTCGATTGGGGATGTGGAAGCGGAACCGCGAGCCGGCGCGCCCTTTCTTTTTTTGGCGCTGGTAATTTTGATCGGCTCAGCGTGTGGGATCATTCGCCTCTCGCCGCTGACTACGCCGCCACCGCGGCGCAACGAGAGTTTCCTCGGCTCAAAGTTACCCAGGCGGCGCCGAGCTTTCTCGGTGCAACGGAACCGGTCGGCCTCCTCGTGATCAGCCACGTGCTGAACGAACTTTCGGTCGACGCTCTCGGCGATCTCCGGAATTTGATCTCCCGCGCTGAAGCGGTGATTTGGGTCGAGCCCGGCACGCACGCGATCAGCCGGCAACTCGGCGCGTTGCGCGACGAACTTCTTCCCGCGTTTCGCGTCGTCGCGCCTTGCACGCATCAGCTCATCTGCCCCGCCCTCGAGCCGGGGCGCGAACGCGATTGGTGTCATTTTTTTGCGCCACCCCCGTCGGAGATCTTCGCCGATTCAGATTGGGTGAAATTCGGCCAGCGGGCCGGCATTGATTTGCGAAGCCTGCCCTATTGTTTCATGGCGCTCGACCGGAGCGCCAAGGAGCCCCTCCCTCATCAAACGATGTCCCGGGTGATTGGGCGACCTGAGCACTTCAAACCGTATGTGCGCCTCCTCAACTGCGATCGCACCGGGCTCACCGATCTTGAGCTGGCGAAAAGGTCGGATCCGGCCCTCTACAAGCAGCTCGATCGGAGCAAATCCCCGCTCGTCTATCGCTGGCAGCGCGAAGGGGCTAAGATCGTTACTGGCGTGGTCGTGGCCGAGGCCGAGGCGGCAGGCTGCTGACTCGGTTGGGAATTTCGCGGCGCTCGCGAAACCGCGCGGCGCCGCCCCGTTCCGCCGGAGTCGGCGTTTTCGTGACCTTGGCGACGCGAATGCGAACGCGCCCCAAGCCGCACCCACCCGCTTGCCGCTTACTTGAGGTCGCGGATCAGAATGTTTCTAAAACTCACGATATCGCCGTGATCCTGGAGGGCGATGTGGCCACGGGAGAGCGTTGCAAACTTCGGCATCGCCTTGAACTTGCTGCCCGCCACCAAGGCCTTGCCTTCAGGTTTTCCGAGATCCGTTTCCAACACCTTGACGCCATTGAGCCAGTGTTCGACGTGCCAGCCGCGCACGACGATGCGGGTGACGTTCCAGTCGCCCACTGGCTTGGTGACATCCTTGGCAGCCGCGACCAGATCGTAAAGCGAACCGGCAAGATGATTGGCCAGTTTGTTGTCCGCGGCCTTGGCGTTATCCAGGAGCTGATATTCCGGGCCCGTGTGATACGTCGCGGCCTCGTCCAATCCCACGCGATAAATGATTCCACTGTTGCCCGCCTCCGCGATTTTCCACTCGGCGGAAAACTCAAAGTCGCCGAACTGCTCAGCCGTGAGAAGATCGCCGGCTTTTCCCGCCGTTGTCAGGACGCCATCCACCACTTTCCAGCCCGCACCGGGTGTTTCGCTTTTGAGGCTGCGCCAGCCCGTGAGCGTGTTTCCATCGAAGAGCGGTTTCCATTCCTTCGACATCTGCGGGGACTTTGCCTCGGCCCCACCGGTGGTTGACGCGACACCGAGGAGAGCAATCAGAAAAAAAACTTGGCGGAGGGGATGGGGATTCATGTGGGGACAAAAACTCTTTCCGGGTCACACGTCGATAAAACGCGGCAAAAGTTTGCCAGGGTTTATTCAGACCGAGCGACACGGGCGAACGCGACTCGCTACGGCACGACACGCTACCCTCGATGGGCGCTGTCCCAATTTCCCAAATCAGGACACCCCCACCCGCCGCTTGACTCGACCGCGCCGCTCTGAAACATCGCACCTTTCACTCTTCCAAACACCATGGGTCAACAACTCAACAAGTACATCAAACGCAAACGTCGGGCCGCTTACCTCAAGCGCAAGAAGGCTCGCGTCAAGGTCGCGGCTAAGAAGAAGTAGCTCTCGCGCCAGCAGCCTTGGTTCCGTAGCGGCGGTCCTTTGACCGCCGTTTTTCTTTGGAGCCGACGCAGTGCTCGCGGCGCACGGCCCTACAACGTCTCATGATTACGGTCAGTCTCATCTCTCTGGGTTGCGCCAAGAATCTCG
>JBDSSU010000452.1:0-5210 GCA_039928635.1 Opitutaceae bacterium
TGCGCACCGCGCCGAGGACATCACGCAGGAAGTTTTCGTGAAGCTGGCCCGGCACGCCGGGGATCTGATCGAACACCCGGCGTTGCTCGGCTGGCTCCATACGACCACGCGTTGCGCCGCCATCGATGTCATCCGCAGCGAACAGCAACGAAAATGCCGGGAAGAAGCCGCCCATGCCATGCACGCGAACGAAACCGCCGGAGACGTAAACTGGGAGCGACTGCGGCCCGTGCTCGATGAGTCGCTAAGCGAATTGAGCGAGCCCGATCGCGAAGTTGTTCTGGCGCGCTACTTCGACGGCCAGCCTTTCATGCGGATTGCCGGGGAACTCGGCATCTCGGAAAACGCCGCGCAGAAACGGACCGATCGCGCACTCGACAAATTGCATGCGGCACTTACGCGACGGCACATCACGTCAACCAGCGCAGCGCTGGGAACCGCACTCGCAACCAACGCCAGCATGGCGGCACCGGGCTGGCTGGCGGCGTCGGCGGCCAAGGCGGCGCTGGCAGGCTCGGTGATCGGTACTGCCACCGCGAGTTCAGGCCTGCTGACATTTATGACCACTGGAAAACTGGGAATTGGAATCGCCGGTGCGCTCGCGGTTGTGGGACTTGGCGCCGCTTATCTCAACGGCAAGACTGCCCACGAGACAACCGCAGCGCTGGCGTTATCGCTTCAGCAGGAAGCGGCCTTGACCGACCGGCTGCGTGACCTGGAAAAAGCCAGCCGCATTAGCTCCGAGCGTGAGCGCGTAGCTGATGAGAAAACCGGGCAGCTGCTCAGCACAGCCAAGGCGATGATGGCCGCGAAGCAGAACGCTGCTGTCTCGACGGAAACCGAGCGGCTCACCTCCGAGATTGTGAACCGCCGCTTCAAACTCGCCCAGCAACTCGTCGATTCCGGAGACCCCGAGACGGCACTCCGCGAACTGGTTTGGTGCTATGACGTGGGGATGCTGCGGGTTGCAGGCATGAGTTATGTGCGTACCACGGCGGTAGGGCTGTTTGCGAAGCTCGGGGAGCGCTATGCGCCCGCGCTCGCAGCACTCCGGGAACGGCGGGACCAAGTACGAGTGGTAATGGACGCCGAGGAACGAGACGTCGACGCCACCAAGGAATTTGCCTCAATCAACAGTGCGCTGAAAAACGAATCGGAAAACATCGCTTACTTTGACGGGCTACCCGTCGGAGATCTCCGCCGAACCCTCCTCGCCTACGCCTCGCGCGACTATTTGATCGAGAACCGCCGCTATGCGGACGCACTGAATGGAAAACCTTATCGGCTAATGAGTATGTTTTTCGAGAGCCTTGTGGCCGGCGCCTCACATCAGCCGGGTACAAATGAATCCCCTGCACTTAGAGAGAAAGCTCGTGCCGCGGTGGCGATCAGTACCGCCAAAGATATCGAAACGCTAGCGGGCGTAGGCGATCTTGCGCACGCCCGAGAACTCGCGGAACGGCTTACGGCCTTCGATTCCTCACCAGCGACGAAGCTGCTCATTGAGAAACATGTCACGCGAGCAGGGCACCCCTCATTACTGGCACCCGCCACCTCTCCCTGAAATAGCGATGCGATCCATCAGACTCACCATTCTCATTCTCGGTGCCGTTGGTGCTGGCGCTTTCGTGTATGCCATATGGGAACTTCAATCGACGCGAAAGAACAGGACGGGCCTGGCAGCGGCAGTGGTCCGTCAGAACCGCACGCGTGGGCACATAGCGGCCTTGGAAACGCAGGCGCAATCCATGGAAAAACGCACCGCTGCGATTGAAAGCGACAACGTCCTGCTGAGCGGCGCGATCGAGCGGACACGTCAAATCGACGCGGCTAAAACACAGAGTGATGCTACGCCGCTGCCGCGTGCGGAAGTGGAAGATCGTTTCAAGCGTGCCCGCGCATTGGCTGCTAATGGTGATCCCGAGCTGGCGCTGCGCGAATTGCTCTGGTGCTACGACGAAGGTTTCCCACGGATGGGCGGATCAAAGGGCATATCTTTTGAAATCCAAAAAGGCGGGCAGATTCGCATCGCGGCGGACGTTCTCGCGCAACTCGGCGAACGTTATCCGCCCGCTCAGGCTATCCTCCGTGAACGCCTGGAAAACGTGCGCCAGCGGCTACTCTCACGGGCCGATGATCCCGGATCCATCGACGAACTTTCTTTCCTCGCGCGTGCGCTGAAAGACCAAACAGCGGTCATTTCGCTCTTTGATCAAACTTCCTCGGATGACCCGCGCCGGAAGTCCCTTGTCGCAGTTGCACTCGACGACTTCGTCACGGCCCACCGCTACGCGGATGCGCTGCTGGTGCGCGATTATCGGACGATGAATACAAACTTCGCTCTAACCAGTCAGGTGATGCGTGACCCTGCAATCAAACAGGCGGCGATAAACATCGAAATACTCGCCGGCGCTGGCGATTTCGAACACGCGCAGGCTTTGACCGAGCGCCTCCTGAAATTCGACAATTCACCCGAGGCCAGAGCGCTCGTCCAGAAACATCTCGAACGTGCCGGCCGCCCAGAGCTGTCGGTCCAGTGGTTGAAATGATAATTTTCGGCGATGGCTGCAAACCCATCCAACTGGTCGGATGGACCGTTCGGGTGTGGCATGAATTCCACGGGGATCGTGCGCCGTTGGAGTTCGAGGACCTACATCCTGCCGACGGGAGGGATCGAAACCGGTCCACTGGGCTAATCCCTCTACTCTACTCTACTTCGCTTTGACGGGCTGCAGACTGCCGGGGGACAGCGGGAGCTTCAGCTCCATGGCGCATGGCCCAAGAGAAGCCGCCTCCGCTCCCCTAATCAGAAATCATGGCTTGGGCAGAGCGAAGGGCACCGGATTCGACTGGTAGTATTCGAGCGGATGCTCCGGCTTCTCGTAGCCGGCTGGCAATGGAAGTTTGGAGAACGTGGCGAAATATTGGATGCACGCATCGCGCCAGATCCGGGCTTCGCGTTCCTGGCCGCGCAGCAGCGCCTGCACTTGGACAAATCTTTCCTGGTCGATCGTGCCAGCAAGGGCGTCCCATGATTTCTGCCACGCCCTGACTTCGTCGATGCCCTTTTGGTAATGGAGACAGATTTCGTCCCACAGCGTTTTGCCGGAACGCATTTTGTAGTCCCAAGGCAGGTGGTGAAACCAGAGCAGCAGGTCATCGGGACACGTCGCGAGGTCGCTCCAAACCTTGGCCACTTCCGGAGCATATTGGCCGAGCGCATCGGAGCCTTTGGCCGTGCGGTCGAAGCCGACGCCCTTTTCGTCCGCCCGATGGTAATACAGCGAAGTCCAGTCGGGGCGGCTCCCGCCCGCCACCCAAGGTCCGGGACCTTGGTGATGGCTGCGCGCCATAATATGGTGAAGACCCAGTGGCATCGAGAAATTCACCATCGCTTCCCGCGACGCGAGCAACATGGCCACCACGGGACGGACCGCGCGCGCGTCTGGGGAAAAAGTCTGTCGCGTCCATTCTTCAGCGATCGCTGCGGAACTGAGCGAGTGATCCCACGCGAGCCGGCCGAAGGCATACCAGTTCGATGGCGCGAGCTGGTTGCCGCTCCAGTTGCGATCGGTGCCGGTGTTCGCGACGCCGGCGATCACCGAGATGCGATGACCCTCGCTGCCGCCGTCGATCACGCGGGCAACCGTCGAACCCTTCTTGGGCCGGAAGGTGTCGGCATCGAGCACCTCGCGCCACATGGGCGCCAGAAACGCGAGCTGGCTGGAACCGCCGGTGTATTCCTGCGTGATCTGGAGTTCGAGCGCCAACGGCGTCTTTGGCATCACACCAAACAGCGGGTGAAACGGCTCGCGCGGCATGAAATCAATCGCGCCGTTTTTGACCTGCACGACGACGTTGTCGCGGAACTTTCCGTCGAGCGGCTTGAATTCGTTGACGGCCTGCTTGTGCCGGTCGTCGGGAACTTTGTCGTCATAAACAAAGGCGCGCCAGATCACGATCCCGCCGCGTGGAGCGACGGCGTCCGCCAGCAGATTCGCGCCATCGGCGTGAGTGCGGTTGTAAGCTTGAGGACCCGGCTGTCCCTCCGAGTTGGCCTTCACGAGAAAACCGCCGAAATCCGGGATCAGCTTAAAGATCTCCGCGGATTTATCGGTCCACCATTTGATGACGCCCGGATCGAGCGGATCCGCGGTTTTCAAACCGCCGATTTCCACAGGGGCGCTGAACCGGGCGGTCAGGTACAATTTAATCCCATACGGGCGAAGGACGTCGGCCAGCGCAGCGAACTTGCTGAGATACTCGGCGGTGAGAAACGTGGCATTGGCGTTCACGTTGACCGGTACGATTCCGTTGATGCCGATCGAGGCGTTGGCGCGGGCGTAATCGCGGTAACGCGGGCTGAGCTCACCGGGTAACTTGGGCCAGTCCCAGAGCGACTGCCCGGCATAACCGCGCTCGACTGAGCGATTGAGATTGTCCCAGTGATTGAGCATGCGGCGCTGGATTTTGGGCGCGCTGGTCACGTTCAGGGTGGCGAGCGGACGTTGCAGTTGCGCCTCCCTCAGCAGCGCGAAAGCGCCATACAGCACGCCGATATCGCGGTTGCCAGAGATCGTGACCGTCGTGCCGCCATTTTGGCGCGTCGTGCGAAGCGTATAACCCTCGTCGCCGCGCGCCGGATCAGCCGCCGTTTTTTCCACGGCGATGGTCACCTCGCTGCCAGTCAATCCCCGCCAGCCCGTTTTCAGTTCGTCGCGGGCGGTCGCCAGGGTCGGCGACTCCGCTCCCGCCGGCGTCGTCAGGACGATCCGCGTGCCAGCATATGCCGTGCGGAGACCGTCATCGGCGATCCGTTCATAGCGGAGCCAGAGACGATAACCGTCTTCGGCGGAAGCGAAGCTCGTGATCAGGACAAAAACAAGGGCAGTCAGCAAACGGGATGACATGGGTGAAGGCTCGATCGGTCTGGTTTGGAACGTTCGGGGTTGAACGGGAAACAGGATTCTTCGACAGCCAGTAGGACGGTGCGGAAGGACCGGAAGATTCTGATAGTATAATATAATATAGGTGTCGTCAGGGAGGAGGTTGGTCGAAGGCTTGCGCGCTACCCGCGGTTCTCAAGGGCGCGGTCGCGAACATTTCGATGGCGAGCCGGCAACCCTGGGGGATAACCCCGGCGAAATTATTCCGCGGAAGGCCGTTAAATTTTCGCCGTGCGTTGCCGTCCCGCTTGGGTTGTGAATGCG
>JBDSSU010000453.1:0-5217 GCA_039928635.1 Opitutaceae bacterium
CATGATCGCCCGTTACCTTCAACAACAGGGAATCACGGCGGTGGTTTTGAAATACCGCCTGCCCGATTCCGACGCACCCGGCGACGCGCTCCCCAAGCCGCAGCAGGATGCACTTGCCGCCATCCAATACGTGAGGAACCACGCGGCGGAATGGGGGCTCGATCGCCGGCGCATCGGCGTGCTGGGATTTTCAGCCGGCGGCCATTTGGCGGGAAGCACGGCGGTGTTTGGGCAGACGGCCGACGGCTCCCGGCCCGATTTTGTGGCGATGCTTTATCCGGTGGTGACAATGATCCCGCCTTTTCTCCATGCCGGCTCGCGAGAAAAATTGCTCGGCCTGCCGCCGACGCCCGAACGGATCGCGAAATTCTCCCTTGAGCAGCGCGTGGTCGCGGCGATGCCGCCCTTTTTTCTGGCGCATGCGCGAGACGATA
Organism: Opitutaceae bacterium; assembly: GCA_039928635.1. Lineage (GTDB taxonomy): Bacteria > Verrucomicrobiota > Verrucomicrobiia > Opitutales > Opitutaceae > DATAKE01. The sequence continues at coordinate 435 of JBDSSU010000453.1, forward strand.
AAGCAGTCCCGTATCAGAACAGTGAGATGCTCGCGGCGGCTTTGCGCAGTGCCGGCGTGCCGGCCGAGTTACTCCTCGTGGGCACGGGCGGTCATGGATTCGCGCTGGGGCGGGACGCCGATTCGTCGCGCTGGAAAGACGCGTTCCTCACCTGGCTGGATGAGCTTCCATGAATTATTACCTCGGCATTGATGTTGGCACCGGCAGCGCCCGGGCGGGAATCTTTGATGAACGCGGCCGGCTCGCGGCCTCCGCCACCTGCCCGATCCGGATGTGGAAACCGGCGCCGGATCATGTCGAACAATCGAGCGAAAATATCTGGCGGGCTTGCTGCCGGGCGACGCGCACGGCGTTCAAAGAATCGGGTCTCAAGCCCACGGCGCTCAAAGGCATCGGATTCGACGCCACGTGCTCATTGGTCGCGCTCGATCAAGCCAACCGGCCGGTTTCGGTCAGCGTCACCGGTCGAGCCGCACAAAACGTCATCGTGTGGATGGACCATCGGGCGCTGTCCCAGGCGGAACGCATCAACCGCACCCGGCATCCGGTGCTGAAGTATGTCGGCGGAGTCATCTCGCCGGAAATGCAGACTCCGAAGCTGCTCTGGTTAAAAGAAAACCTGCCGGCGACCTGGAGCAAAACGGCACGCTTCCTCGATCTACCGGATTATCTGACTCACCGCGCCACGGGCGATGACACGCGCTCGCTCTGCACGACGGTCTGCAAATGGACGTATCTCGGCCAGCGTGGTCCGGACGGCGCGGGTTGGGATGCCGGCTATTTTCGCCGGATCGGCCTCGGCGATCTCGCGACCGAAAAATTCGCCCGCATCGGCAACCGGGTACGCCCGATGGGGGAGAGCATCGGCCACGGACTTTGCTCCGAGGCGGCGCGCGAACTCGGACTCGCTCCCGGCACGCCCGTCGGAGTTTCGATTATCGACGCGCATGCGGGCGGACTGGGAGTGCTGGGTGCGCGGCTCGATGGGCGACGCCCCACGGCGGCCGATTTGAATCGTCGGCTGGCGCTGATCGGAGGCACCTCGTCGTGTCACATGGCGGTCTCGGTCAAACCTCGTTTTATCGCCGGCATCTGGGGGCCTTATTTTGCGGCGATGATTCCGGGACTGTGGCTGACGGAAGGCGGGCAGTCGGCCACCGGCGCGTTGATCGATCACGTCCTCTTTTCTCATCCCGCGGCAGCGGAGTTAAACGCGGAGGCGAAACGGCAGGACCGGACGATTTACGAATCACTCAACGCGCGACTGGAGCGCTTGGCACGGACGGAGGGCGCGAAGTTTCCCGCGGCACTGACCCGCGATCTTCACTTCCTGCCGGATTTTCATGGCAACCGTTCCCCGCGGGCGGACCCTTCGCTCAAAGGCGCCGTGGCGGGACTCACGCTGGCGACGTCGATGGATGACCTCTCGCGCCAGTACCTCGCGGCGATCCAGGCGGTCGCTTACGGCACCCGTCACATCATCGACGAGATGAACCAGCGGGGCTACGCGATCGACACGCTGCTCGCGTGCGGGGGTGGCACGAAGAACCCCGTGTTCCTGCGCGAGCATGCCGACATCACCGGCTGCCGGATCGTCCTGCCAAAGGAGCCCGAGGCGGTCCTCCTCGGTTCGGCGGTGCTGGGCGCCGTGGCCGCCGGGCGTTATGAGTCGGTGTTGTCCGCGATGGCCGCGATGAACGCGCCCGGGAAAATTATTTTGCCGACATCCGGCACGGTCGCCCGTTTCCATGCGGCGAAGTTTCGCGTGTTTCACCGGCTGCATGCCGACTTTCAGGCTTACCGGCGATTGATGCGCGCGACCTAATCTCCCTCGACCATGGCAACAAAACTTTCCCGCAATCACGTCTACCTCGTTGCCAGTGGCGATCTCCGCCAATCCGCCAACGAAACCTGCTGGCCCGGCCAGGCCGCGATGGAGCAGCAACTCGGTGCCGCGGTCGCCGCGCTCGGCTACAAGGTCATACGCGGCCACACGTTCAAGCCGGCGCTCAAACACGGCTTCATCGCTTCCCAGAAGGAGGGGCTCGCGGTGTTCGCAGAACTCGATTCAACCGCTCCGCTCATTGTGGCGGAGGCCGTCTGGCAGTATTCGCATCACTTGTTGGGCGGCCTGATGACGCATCGCGGACCGATTCTCACCGTGGCGAATTGGAGCGGTCAGTGGCCGGGACTGGTCGGCATGCTCAATCTCAACGGCTCGCTCACCAAGGCGGGCGTCGACTACCACACGCTCTGGAGCGAAACCTTCACCGACGAATTTTTCACGTCCAAGCTCGGCGCGTGGCTGAAGACCGGCGCGTTCGAGCACGACCTCTCGCACGTCAGATCTCTCGCCGAAGCGCGGGTGCCGGCGAAAGCGCGGACGGTCGCGAAACGGATCGCCGCCGATCTCCGCCGGCGGAAGTCGATCATGGGGATTTTCGACGAGGGCTGCATGGGAATGTATAACGCGATCGTGCCCGATGATCTCCTTTTCCAATGCGGCGTTTGCAAGGAGCGGCTTTCCCAGTCGGCGCTCTATTATGCGACCACGCAGGTGAGTAACGCGGAGGCGCGGGCGGTGCTGGCGTGGTACCGGCGCAAGGGGCTCACGTTTCATTTTGGAAAAAACGCGGCGCGCGAACTCACCGAGGCGCAGGTCCTCCTGCAGTGCAAAATCTACATCGCCGCCTGCCTCCTCGCGGATGAATACGGGTGTGAAACCATCGGGATCCAATACCAGCAGGGACTGAAGGATTTGCTGCCCGCTTCCGATTTGGCGGAGGGCACGCTCAATAATTCCGACCGGCCGCCGGTCAAGAACGCGGCGGGAAAGATCATCCGGGAAGGAGAGCCGATCACGCACTTCAACGAAGTCGACGAATGCGCCGGGCTCGACGGCCTGCTGACGAACCGGGTTCACCGCGCACTCGGCCAGCCGGTGGAAAATACCCTCCACGACATCCGTTGGGGCGCGCCCTGCGCCACGGGTCAAACCACCGAGTATGTCTGGGTTTTCCTCATTTCCGGCTCAGCTCCGCCGGCCCATCACATCGGCGGTTGGGCGGGCTCGGATTCGCATCGCCAGCCCCCGATGTATTTCCGGCTCGGCGGCGGTTCGCTGCGCGGCATCGCCAAACCCGGTGAGATCGTTTGGTCGCGGGTGTTCGTCGAAAAAGGAAAACTCAAAATGGATCTCGGGCGGGCGAAGGTCGTCGCGCTCCCGCGCGAGGAAACCGAACGGCGCTGGCAGGAGACCACGTATCAGTGGCCCATCATGCACGCGGTGCTGCACGGGGTGTCGCGCGATCAGTTGATGGCCCGACATAAGGCGAATCACATCCAGGTGGCCTACGCGAAATCGTCGGCCGGCGCGGATCTGGCGCTCTATGCCAAAGCCGCGCTCGCGGCCGAACTCGGAATCGAGGTTTCGGTCTGCGGCACGAAAGCCGACGGCACGGCGTTCTGACCGAGGCCGTGGTCAACCGAAACGGGAAGCGGGGCGAAGCAGCTCCGTGTCTTCCCTCGCGAGCCAGACCGGTCGCAGGGGGAAGCAGGAGCTGCCCGAGGAGGCAGACTTATCCGGCTTTGCGCCGCGATCTCGGCGTTCGCGTGAGCTTATCCTCCAACTTTTGGACAAGGGCTTTTGCTTTCCGAAGAATCGGGGAGCCGGGCCGAGCCTTGGCCGGCTTGGAGGCACGTTTGATCTTGGCTACGCGGGGTTTTCGTTTTGTTGGCATTGCTTGATCATAGTCATCGGCGCTGATTTTCAGTTCCGAGCATCCCCTTAACCCGACGCGCTGTGATCACCTGGATCGAGGAAAACGATCGGCGGCCCGTGACGCTCGAACTCTTCCTGCCGGCGCCACTAGGAAGAGAACAGGCAAACCCAGCACCGCGGCAGCGATTCACGGAAAAGCTAAATGCACCCCAGTGATCCCGCGCCTTGAGCTTTGTCCTACTTGCGGGCGCGGGCGGCGAAGAAATCGAATGCGTCCCCGACCGCGACGGACGGAGCGGTGTCGTGCGTCGCGCCGGGATAAATCTTCACTGTGGCATCGACGCCTTTTTCCTTGAGGGCTTCGCCAATGGCTTTGGTCGCGTTCGCCACGCCATCTTCGCTGCCAGCGTAGAGCATCATGGGAATTTTCTTCACGCGTTCGACGTCGTAGAACGGACCCACGGCGGCGTTCGAGCCACCGATCGCGATCGCCGCCCAGTTCTCCGCATATTTTTGCGCGAAGTAGTGCCCCCCCTGTCCGCCGGCGGAATAACCAAAGAGAAAGATCCGCTTCGGATCGATCGGGTACTCGGCTTTGATCAAATCGAAGACGTGCATCGCGTCCTGTTCGCTCCACTCCGAGCGCACCAGCGCGGGCGTGGTCGACCCGTTGACGCCACCTGCTCCGCCCCCGGCCCCGCCCCGGCCGCCGCGCTGACCGGCGTTGACGGGAGCCGGACCAAATTGCTGCGGCGATGCCATCGCCGTGGCGACTCCGCGCGCGCCACGTTCACGGTCAAAAGGAACGTAGTTGTAGCCGCCGTTCGGCCAGTAAGCCAGCGGTGCAACCAGCATGAAACCGTGCTTCTCCGCTGCCTTGGGAATGACGCGCCCATCACGCTCGAAATAGAAATCCTGATCCCGGCTGTTGCCGTGGAGAACGAACACCAGCGGAAGCGCCTTTTTTCCATCCCAAGTGGAAGGCACGAAAACCCGGTAGGGCAAAATCTCATCCGCCTCCTTCATGTGGTAATGCCGCACGATCTCGCCGCCGGCGCGAAG
>JBDSSU010000454.1:0-6416 GCA_039928635.1 Opitutaceae bacterium
AGCGGGCGTTAACTCCAGGGGGAAAGGTGTACCTCTCCTTGATGTCGCTCTCGATGGCCACGCGGTCCATCGGCGAGGTCCGCCACTTCATGTAGAGGGCGAAGGAATTCCATGCGCCGGCGTACCATTGCTTGTTCGGATCCTCGCGAAACTTCAGCTGGATCTGGCCGGAATTGTAGCGGAAGCGGTTCTCGACGCGCTCGACATTGTAGCGGTCGGCGTTGGCGCGGAGAAAATTTTCGAAGTCCGTGAAAAACGCGTCGGCCTGTTCCAGGGTTCCGCCGGTCGGAAGTTCGAAGTAAAGATACATCGACGTTTCGCTGCTGCTGGAGCCGATCGGCGCCAGATAGCTGGGCCGGGCCAGCGTGCTCTTCTTGTAGGACTGGTAGGACAGCGCCATCACGAGCGCCACGATCAGCGCGGCCTCGATCCGGCGGCGCAGGACCCAGCCGAGGGCGCGCACATACCGTTCGCGCAGCCACACCACGGTGCGCAGCTCCGGGTGCTGCCGACCGCGCGACAGCCGCTGCGCCGCGAGCGGCACGAAAACGAGCGCGATGAAGAGGGAAGCGACCAGCGAAGCGATCACGGGCACGCCGATGCGCAGCATCCAGAACGGAATTTCCCCCGCGCCGCCCATCAGCATGAGCGGGAGGAATACGATGATGCTCGTGAAGGTGGACATCACCACGGCGAGTCCGACCTCGCCCGCGCCGTTGATGGAGGCGGCGGTCGCCTCGACGCCTTCCTGACGCTGGCGGTAGATGTTTTCCACAATCACGATAGCGTTATCGACGACCATGCCGATGGAGAGCAGCAGTCCCATCATCGTCGCCATGTTCAGCGACCAGCCCATGAAGAAGAGCACGATGAGCGTGCAAAGCAGCGAGAGGGGGATCGCGAGCGTGAGGATGCCCGTCATACGCGGTGCCCGCAGGAAAAGATAGATGATCGCCGCGGCGAACATGCCGCCCCACAGCCCGGATTGCTGCAGGTTGCCGAACGCATCGCGCACTTCCTTTCCCTGGTCGAAAAAAATGTCGAACGTCATCCCGGCGAGCTGCGGCATCTCCCGCAGGTCCGCGATCGTGGCGGTGACCTCGCGGCTGATGCGCTCGATGTTGCCGTTCGATTCGCGCGTGATCTGGATGCCGACCGCGGCCTGCCCGTCGACGCGGTAAACCCAGTCCCGCTTCGGCAGCTGGAAACTCACATTGGCGACATCGCTCAGGCGCAGCCGCCGCGCCGGATCGACGATCAGCGAACCGATCTGCTCGGCGGATTCGAAGCGGCCGAGCGAGCGCACGTAGATTTTTTTTCCGCCCTCGAAAACGTAGCCGCCGGACTGCGCGAAGTTCTGGTTGCGCAGCGCGCCGATCATCTGGGAGGGATCGATGCGATGCGCCCGCAGGCGCTCGTCGATCAGCTCGACCTGAATTTCCCGCGACTGGATGCCCCAGAGGGCGACGTTGCCGACGCCCTCGATCCGCTGCAGCGCGGGCTTCACAAAGTTCTCCAGCCGATAGGCGGCGTCGTCCATGCCCGGCGGCAGCGTCGCGACGAGATTCATCATCGGCGAATCGCTCTGGTCGAAGCGCAGGACGTTGATGCGGTCGACGTCGTCGGGGAGCGTGGGCTTCACGCGGTCCATGCGGTCGCTGAGCCGCGCGTAGGCATCGCGGAGATTCGTGCCGGTTTGAAATTCCACGCGGACCTGGGAGTTTCCCGGACGCGAGTAACTCGTTATCCGCTTGACGCCGGAGACAGTGCCGACGGCCGCTTCAAGTTTGCGGGAGACTTTCTCCTCCACGTCGCGCGGGGAGGCGTTCGGATAACTCGCGGTGACGTAGAGCCAGCTGTTTTCGTAGCCGGCGGGAAACAGCGCGATCGGGATGCGCGAATAGGTGATGAACCCGACGACGAGAATCGTGAGCAGGATCATCGCCACCGTCACCGGTCGGGCGACGGAGAAGCGTGGGATCGCGTAGACGGCGGGGTCGCGTTTCATCGTTCGGGGTCCCGTTATTTGGCGACCGGCACCGCCTGGGATTCGGCGGGGGGTGACTCGGGGTCCCGCTCAGCGGGCGCCGCCAGCAACCGGTTCGAGGTGAATTGAAAATACAGCGTCGGGATCACCACGAGCGTCAGCAGCGTGGCGGTCGACAAGCCGACGATCACGGTGATCGCCATCGGGGCGCGGATCTCCGCGCCTTCGCCGATGCCGAGCGCCATCGGGATCAGCCCCACGATGGTCGTCATTGCCGTCATCAGGATCGGCCGCAGGCGCGCGCGACCGGCTTCGACGATCGCCTCCATCTTCGGCAGACCGCGGCCGCGCAGCGTGTTGATGTAGTCAATCAGCACGATCGCGTTATTCACGACGATGCCGACGAGAATGATGATCCCGAGGAAAACCATGATCGTCACGGGAATCGCCGCGAGCCAGAGCACGAGCACGACGCCGATCATCGCGAGCGGCACCGTCATCATGATCAGCAGCGGTTGCACCAGCGACTCGAACTGGCTCGCCATCGTGATGTAGACGAGGAACGCCGCGAGGCCGAAAGCGAGCAGGAGACTGTTCAGCGACGTGCGCATTTCCTGGTTCTGCCCGGCGAGCGCGTAGGAAAAGCCGGGCGGGTAGGGAATCGTTTCCATGGCCGTGACGATGTCGCGGGAAACGGTGGCGAGGTCGGCGCCCTTGATGTTGGCGGTGATCAGCGCGGTGCGTTGCTGGTCCACGCGCCGGATTTCGCTCGGACCCTCGTTGACCGTCAGCTCGGCGACGGCGGAGAGCGAGATGGGGATCGCGCCTCCCGGATTCACGATGAGCTTCCGCAGTTCTTCGATGCCGAAACGGTCTTCCTCGCGCAGCCGCACCACGATATCGATCAACTGATCCTCCTGGTGGAACTCGGTGGCGACGCGACCCTGCACCTTGTTGCGCACGAGGTCGGCGACGTTGCGGAGATTCAGGCCGTACTCCGCGAGGCGGTCGCGCTGGTAGACGACCTCGATTTCCGGATGGCCGGATTGCAGCGTGGAGCGGATGTCGACCAGGCCCGGCACGGAAGTGCTGAGCAACCCTTCGGCGTCGCGGCTGAGGCGCTTGAGCGTCATGAGATCGTGGCCGCGAATCTCGACCTCGATGGGGCTCTTGAAGCTGAAGAGCGCGGGGTAGGAAACCTCCAGCTTCAGCTCGGGCAGGTTGGAGAACTCGCCGCGAATCCGGTCGATCAGCGCGGTCTCGTCGATCGCGGTGAGCCCGGCTTTCAACTTCACCGTGAGGCGCGCGGTGTGTTCGCCGGCCTCGATGGAGGTGCTCGCTCCCTCCTCGGCACCGACGGTCAGGGCGGTGCGGTCCACTTCCGGCTGCTGGAGCACCACGCGGTCAACCTGGCCGGCCATCTCGCCGGTGCGCTCGATCGGCGTGCCGATCGGCAGGGTGAGGTCGAGGTTGAACTCGCCCTGGTGCACCTGCGGGATCAGGTCGCGTCCCAGCCGCGGCACCACCAGAAAAACGCACACCAGCACCGCCGCAAGCGAGCCGCCCAGCACCGTGCCGCGCCGCCGGAGGATCGCGGTGAGGAAGCGGGGATAGTTGTTTTGGAGCGCCTCGTTGCCGTGCTTGAATCCGCTGAGCGCTACATGGGTCACTGGCGCGAGGAGCGTCGAAAATGCCAGGACGAACCCCAGCGCCGTCTGGGTCACCAACAGGATGAGAGTTTGGAGCAGCGTGCCCACGAAACGCAGCGCGACCTCCGTCACGGCGCGGGCCGCGACAAAAACGAAGGGGACGACACCCGGCACGAAGAGCAGTGCGAGCAACCACCACGGTTGCGCGCGCATCCAATACCACGCGGTATCGAGCCAGGGAGTGGCCGGTGCCGCGGCGGGCATTCCAGGGAAGAGCATCGGCACCGGTGCGGGCACTTTCACGGGCGGACCGCCACGCACGATGATGAGGGTGGCGACGGCGATGGCCGGCACGATCAGGAGCACAATCCACCGCCAGCGACGCCCGGCAATCCAGCGGCCAGTTCGCGCCAGGCTCTCGCCGAATCGTGCCGGTGCGGTGAACGAGAGCAGGCCCGGCCAGACCCGCGAACTCGCGATTGGCCCGAGCGCATCGGCGGCGAGCCACGCGCCGGCCGCGGCGGCGAATTTCCGCAGCGCGCCGATCAGAAAAGTCAGCGGCCACAAAACCAGCGCGACGATCGCGGCGACCGCTTTCAGGGTCGCCGCCAGTGCAACCAGCACCGCGCTGAACCAACGCGCGGCGACGAGCACCAGTTGTTTTCCCGCGAGGGCAAACCGGCTGCCGCCCGGCGCGAGCGCGGGAAATTGCAGGTAGCCGGTCGCCTTCCACGCCGGAGTCACGCCGGGCGCCGCGGTAAACTCACCGGTGCCGATACGGGCGACCAGCGCGGCGAGCATCGGGATCAGGTAGAGCGCGGCGACCAGCGAGGCGAGTTGCGAGAACACGACGGCCAGCGCCATGTCGCCGAACATCTGGCCGGCGACGCCTTCAACGAAGACGATGGGAAAAAACACCGCGACCGTCGTGAGCGTCGATGCGACGACCGGCATCGCCACTTCGCTGGTGCCGCGCACCACCGAACTCAGCGGATCGTCGCCTTCCTCGCGGCAGCGAAAAATGCTTTCGAGGACGACGATGGCGTTGTCGACCAGGCTGCCGACGCCGAGCGCGAGTCCGCCGAGTGAGATGATGTTGAGCGAGACGCCCGCCATGTGCATCGGCGCAAACGTGGCGAGGATCGAGATTGGGATCGTGAGGCTCACGATCACTGTCTGCGTGACGTTGCGGAGAAACAGATACAGCACAGCGATCGCGATGAGCCCGCCGAACAGCGCGTTGTTCTTCACCTCGCGAATCGAGCTGGCGATGAACACCGACTGGTCGGAGAGGAGCTGCACTGTCGCGCCTGGAGGCAAATTGTAGGAAAGGAAGTCGGTCATCTGCCGGCGGTTCATCAGGGCGACCGTGGTGCTGCGTGCCGACAACTGCGCGGCGGCGCTCGGCACGGGGGCGGCCTTCTGCTTGGGCGCACCCGCCTTGGCCGGTGCGACGGCGGGCGCGGTCACGGGGGCCGGGTTGTTCTGCGCCGCCACGAAGGCCTGCTGGTCGGGGCGGCCGAAGAGCGCCTCCTTCACGGCTGCGGCCACGACGAGGACGTTGGCGTCGGCTTCCTTGAAAATCTCGATCTCGACGCTCTCGTTGCCGTTGACGCGGGTGATGACCTTCAGGTCCTCGTGGAAACGGGAGACGGTGGCGATGTCGCGCAGCCGGATGTCGACGCCGTTTTGGCGGGCGACGATCACGGAGGCGATTTCCTCGAGCGTGCGAAACTCGTTCAGCGTGCGGATGAGGTATTCGGTCTGGCCCTCGCGCAGGTTGCCGCCGGGCATGTTCACGTTGCCCTGCTGAAGCCGGGTGGCGACCTGGCCGATGTCGAGGTTGAGGCTCGACAGCTTGTTCTCGTCGATTGCCACCAGAAACTGCTCCTCGAGTCCGCCCTTGACCTGCACGGCGGCGACGCCGGAGATCGCCTCGAGTTTCCGCTTGATGTCGTTTTCCGCGAGGTAGCGCAGTTCGTAGAGCGACTGCGGTCCGGCGAGCCCGACGCGGAGGATCGGATCGAGCGACGGATCGTAGTGCAGCAGCAACGGGCGCTGCGCCGTATCGGGAAGCCGGAGCCGGTCGACCTTCTCGCGCACCTCCTGCGACACGAGGTCCATGTCGGTCTTCCACTGAAATTCCAGGATGACGTCCGACAGGCCCGCTTTCGAAACCGAGCTGATCGAGACGAGTTTCGGGATGATGCCGAGCTGCTGTTCCAGGGGACGCGAGACGACATTTTCCATCTCCTCCGGTGCGGTGCCGGGGTAGGAAGTGCGCACCGTGAGCGTCGGATAGCTCATGTTGGGCATGAGCGTGAGCGCGAGACGCTGGTAGGAAACCCAGCCGAAGACGCCCACCGCCAGCGTGACCATGAGGATCGCGACCGGGCGGCGGACGACGAACGCGAAGTGCGAATCGTCGAGGCGGAAATTTTTCGGACGCGTGCTCAAGCGGTCGGCGAAGAGAAAACTCAACTCCTCAACTCCCCGGTTTCGGCGGCGGCGCGGGCATGATCACCGCCGGCGTCAGCGCGACGGGCAGCGCTTCGGGCGGCGCATTCACCGCCCGCACCATCGATCCGTCTTTCAGGCCGGCGTGGCCGAGCACGATTACCGGCGTGCCTTCGTCGATGTCCGAGAGCGACTCGATGTTCTGCGGATCCTCGTAGCCGGCGGTGAGCTTGCGCTTCACGGCGCGCCCGTCGGCGATCGTGAAGATGTAGCGTGCGCCGCCCTCGTAGACGACCGCGCGCTTCGGGACGAGCAGCGCGGCG
>JBDSSU010000455.1:0-4735 GCA_039928635.1 Opitutaceae bacterium
CACGGAGCACAGACACAGAGTTCACAGAGCCAAACATCGTGTCTTACTCTGTGGCCTCTGTGTCCGAGCTCCGTGTCCTCTGTGGCTCATGCCTTGGTTGAATTTCGGCATGAATTTTTCGGGTTAGGGATTATGCGCCCTACCCTTTCGATGCGCACGTTTTAGAAAAACATCGCCTCGCTCAGCGCCATCTCGGGCATGAGCAGGCTCACGGCGGCGGGGAGCGTCGTGCGGCCGTTGCCGAGGTCGGCTTCGAAGAGCGCGTGCCCGGTCGCCAGATCCCCCGACCAGCGGAAGAAGCGCGCCGCATCGGCATACTCGAAGCGCACGGCGAGGCTGCCAGCCGTACCTTTGGCGAGCGGCGTGAGCGCAAATGAAAGCGTGTCCACGTTCGCTTCGCACCCGGCGAGACGGCGGCGGAGCCACTCGAGCGTCACTCGTCCCTCGGCGGCAAGTGCGCCGGCGTGCGAAACGGTCACCGCGCGCAGCCCGCCGGCCAGCATCGCCGCGGGATAACTCGAAAGAAACTGGCCGATCGTCTGGCGCACGGGGAGCAGCCGCGAGTAAACGAGATCGCGCAGCGATTTGGGGTTCGGCCACGGAAAGGTGAACGCATCCGCTGGCGCGATCGAGCTGTCGATCAGCACGCGTTTCGCCCGGCCGAGCAGATAGCGGTAGTCGGCCAGCCGCGCCGTGTCCGTAAAACGGTGCGCCCAATAATAGAGCGGCAGGTCGGTCGAGAGGCAGATCGACACCTGGTTTTCGAGGTGGATTCGGGCGGCGCGCGGATAACTGAGCATCACGAATTCGACACAGCGCTTGTCGCTCTTCGATTTGCCGAGATGGCACTCGGCATAAATTTTCGCGCGCATCTCGAAGGCACCTCGATCGGCGAGCTGTGGGCAGAGGACGACGATCCGGCTCGGATAGCGTTTCGAAAACGCGACCACGATCTGAAACTGCACCGCGGCGTCCTCCGCCGTGGTATTCAGACCGAGGTGAAGGACGAAGTTTACCTGCGTTGCCTTGGCATCGTCCGCCTCCAGCGCGGGTGCTCCGCTCGCCGCGGTGGTGACCCACATCGCCGCGAGACTTTTGGAAATCTCGCCAACGGGGACCTCGATTCCGGGCAGGACGTCGAAGATCGCAGACATGCTTTTTTAAAATTCCAAAAACCAAAGACCCAAAAGCCGAAAAAATCTGAAAGGGGGGAAACTCATTTCATCGGCTGATCGTTGGGGGTTTTACTGGCGCCTGGTCGTTGACGTTGGTGATTGGCCGCGTTTGCCGCGGTCACGGCTGGCGCCAGACGTGGTCGTTCTTGGCGAGCAGCGCATCGCTGCTGGATGGTCCCCAGGAGCCCGCCGCATAGCTATCCATTCCCTCGCGCCCCGCGGCCGCCCAGGCTTCGAGGACCGGCGTGCAGAGTTTCCAGGAGGCAAGCGCTTCGTCGCCGCGGATGAAGAGCGTGCCGTCGCCGATCATCGCATCGAGCACGAGACGCTCGTACGCCTCGGGGGTGTTCGAGCCGAAGGTCGTCGCGTAACGGAAGCTCATTTTCACCGGCTGCGTGCGGGTTTCGAGTCCGGGAACCTTCGTGTTGAGGATCAAACTCAGGCCTTCGTCAGGCTGGATTTGAAAGGAGAGCGTGTTGGCCGCGAGGTCGAAGCGACCGCCCTCGGCGAAGAGCGTGCCGGGCGGACATTTGAAATTGATCGCGATTTCCGAGACACGGCGCGCCATGCGTTTTCCCGAGCGCAAATAAAACGGCACGCCCTGCCAGCGCCAGTTGTTGATGGAGAGCCGGAGCGCCGCGTAGGTCTCGGTGCGTGACTGCGGATCGATCCCCTCCTCCTCCACGTAGCCCTTCACCGATTTGCCGGCCATCATGCCGGACGCGTATTGCGCGCGGGCCGTGTCTCCGTCCGGACCGAGCGTGAGCGGCTGGATCGCCTTCAGCAGTTTCACTTTCTCGTCGCGCATCGACTCGGCATCGAGCGACACCGGCGGCTCCATCGCGGTGAGCGCGAGGAGTTGCATCGTGTGATTCTGGATCATGTCGCGCAGGCAGCCGCTTTGTTCGTAATAGCCGCCGCGCGTACCGACGCCCACTTCCTCGGCGACGGTGATCTGCACGCTCTCGATGAAATTCCGGTTCCAGAGCGGCTCGAAGATGGAGTTGGCGAAACGCTGCACCAAAAGATCCTGCACCGTTTCTTTGCCGAGATAGTGGTCGATCCGGTAAACCTGATGCTCCTCGAAAACGGAGCGGATGGTCTCGTTAAGCGCGCGGGCCGATTCGAGGTCCTTCCCGAACGGTTTTTCGATGATGACCTTCGAATGATGCGGCTGCCCGAGATGCTTCCCGGCCAGCCCGCTCGCCCCGAGGTTGAGGAGAATCGGCGCGAAAACCGACGGCGGCGTGGAAATGTAGAACATCCGCTGCACGTCGCGGCCGAGCTTTTTCTCGATCGCATCGATGTGTTGCGCGAGCCGGTCGAACGCGGACTTGTCGTCGTAGCCGCCGGCAACGTAGCTCGTGTGCGCGGCGACGCGGCTCCAGACCTCATCGTTCAATTCGCGGCGGGAAAACTCCTTGATCGCCCCGCCGGCGAGCGTGCGAAACTCCTCGTCCGGGATGGCTTTCCGGCCGTAGCCGACGAGGAAAAAATCCGCCGGGAGGAGGTTGTCGAAACTCAGATTGTAGACGGCCGGAATGAGTTTGCGCGCCGTGAGGTCGCCCGAGGCGCCAAAGATCACGACGATCGTCGGCGGGGCTCCACGGTGCTTGCTGAGCCCATGAAGGAAAGGATGACGCGGGTTATCGGCCATGACAGAGAGGATTTTTTCGGAAGGGGCGGGACGCGACGCAAGGGAAATGGTCGGTGAATTCGCGACATCAAAACCGCGAATTCGATTCATGCGCGAAACCCTTTTGGGAACAGCGCCACGTTTTCGAAGTGCAAGACCTCAGGATCGGGTGGCGCAACCGGTGAGGACAACGGGAGTCCAGGACGCGACTTCGCCGCCGGCCCGTTCGGCAACGTGACCTCGACCACGTCGAAGCGGAACGTCGTCGGCTTGACGCGGAGCTGTGCCAAGTACGCTTTGATGGTGCGGCGCAACACGCGTTTCTTGCGGGCGTCCACCGCATAGAACCCGGGCACAAGGGCGCCGGTAACGCGGGCCTTCACCTCGACGAACACGAGGACTTCGTGATCGAGGCACACCAGGTCGATCTCATCGCGCCGGTCCCGCGGATTGCGCCAGTTGCGCGCGAGCACCTTTACGCCCCGTTCGCGCACGAGCCAACTCGCGGCGGTTTGCTCACCGCGCTCGCCGGCATTCGGCGCCGGTTTGAAGCCAGGAATTTTTCGCAGCCAGTGAAGCAGCATGAAGTGACCACTCGCGGGAGAATGACAAAGCGCGAGCGGTTTCTCATTGCGAGGGCCGCGTGGCCTCCAGACCATCCCGAACCCTTCCCCGCTTCTTTCGAGTCACATGTCTTCAACTTCCATCGCCGGAACGCTCCGCCGCTCGCTGTTAATCAAAGTCATTTCGAAGCACGCTCCCAGCCGGGATGACGTGAGCGCGATCATCGAACTTACCGCCGCCAAAGTCGTGGAGGCGCTCACGGCCGAATCGATGACGTTCTACCTGGTGGAGGGAAATGAGATCGCGCTGAAACAGGTTTATTACTCCCCCACCCTTTGGGCCGGCAATCCGGGGAAGGAAAAACATTTTCAGTCCACGGCCGAAAAGCTGATCGAGATGAAGGTGCCGCTCCGCCAAGGCATCGTTGGGAAGGTCATTGATAGCGGGAAGCCGGAGTTCTACCGGCAAAGCACCAGTCGGGCGCCGTTCACGGACTCCGTCACGAAGATCACGGGTTACGAGGTGCGCTCCATGCTGACCGTGCCGCTGAAAACGAATATCACCTTGGGGGCGATTCAGGTCCTGAACAAAGAAAAGGCCGCGGGGACGAACGGCGAGTTTACCGAGCGCGATCTGCAGCTCCTCCAGGAGGTCGCCGAATATTCTGCGGCGCTGATTCAGCGGATGCTCGATCCGAAGTTTCAGCTCAGCGCCCAAGACACGGCCAAGTTTGTCGCGAGATTCACCGATCTGCCGCTCATCACCAACGCCGATGACGTCAAAGTGGACAAAGAGCTGGCGGATCAGGTGGGAGACGCGGTGATGCGCCGTGAAGGCATTTTCCCTTATCGATTTCTGGGGCCCAACTCCGTGGCCGTGGTCACCCCCAACCCGCTCGATTACGGAAAGCGCGAGGAGTTCACGCGAGCCACGGGGTTCTCGCTGGATGAAGTGTCCGTTGTATCGACCACGGTATTCGACCAGCTCATCCAGGTACATTTCCGGAACTCGAAAGACCTCCTCGAAAATAAAATCAAGGACATCGCGAGCAGCTTGGACATCGGTTTGGTCGCGGAAGAGATCAGCGATTCCTACGAAGCCCAAGGCGGCGACATCACCTCGGTCAAGGAACTCGAAAAGGAGGATTCCGCGCCGATTATCCAACTCACGAATCGGATCGTGGAGGACGCCTACGTTTCCGGTGCGTCCGACATCCACATCGAACCGATGGAAAAAGAGCTCGTCATCCGTTACCGGATTGACGGCGTCTGCCAGGATAAACTCCGGATGCCGAAGCAAGTCGCGAACGGCTTGGTCACCCGCCTGAAAATCATGGCGAACCTCGACATCTCGGAGCGCC
>JBDSSU010000456.1:0-32689 GCA_039928635.1 Opitutaceae bacterium
CGCGGCCTGGCGATCAACACGGCCGATCAGAGTCCGGAGGAATTTCCCGCCTTCGAGGAATTCTGGATTCAACGGCCGGATGCCGCGGCGAAGGAGTTTACGATCTTCGCGCTGTTGAACGGCCCGAGCGTGGCGGGTGCGTATCGTTTCACCGTCACCCCCGGAACCGACACCCTCGTGCAGGTGAAAGCATCGGTCTATTGCCGGCAAAATCCCAAGACGTTCGGGATCGCTCCCCTCACCAGCATGTACTGGCACGGGGAGAATTCCGAAGACCACCAGAACGACATTCGTCCCGAGGTGCATGATTCGGACGGGCTCATGGTGCGCACCGGCAAAGACGAATGGATCTGGCGCCCGCTCGTGAATCCGCGCGCGGTGAGCACGGTGGCGTTCGCCGACGAAAATCCGCGCGGTTTCGGGCTGGTGCAGCGCGATCGGAAGTTCTCGTCCTACGAGGATCTCGAAGGAAAATATCACCTGCGGCCCAGCGCGTGGGTCGAGCCGGTCGGAAATTGGGGCGCGGGGGCGGTGCGCTTGGTGGAGATCCCGACCTCAACTGAAACGGACGACAACATTGTCGCGTTCTGGGTGCCCGCAAAGCTCCCGACTCCCGGCGAGCCAGTCGACTTCGAGTACAAGATGCACTGGTACCTTGACCAGATCGCGCCGCCCAATGGATTCGTCGCGGCTACCCGCACCGGCTACTCCCGCACGCATGAACCTGATTTGCGGCGCTTCGTGATCGATTTCGATGGCGAGGAACTGCGCCGTTATAAACCGGACCCGGCGCTCGAGCTGGTCGTCACCGTGGGCAGTGGCGCGAAGCTGATGAACACGACGATTCTCAAGAACGAATTCAACGCCACCTGGCGGGCGGCTTTCGCCATCAAGCCGGATGGCAGCGGTCGTGCTGTGGAACTGCGGTGTTATCTCAAGAAAGACCGCGACGTCGTCACCGAAACATGGAGCTACCTCTGGAACCCCTGAGTGCTTTTCGCCCGCGCACGGCGACCATGGAAGCGTGGAACGAAGCCTACGTTCGCGCGGAGGACTACCTGCGCGCCCACCGCATCCACAACCGGCTGCATTCGAGCCGGCTCATTCAGAAAATTCTGGAGCGGGCGGCACTGCGCCATGAACAGAACCCGACGATCGATCCCACCACGGCGGTGGCGGAGGAGACGGAGACGATGATGGACCGGTGGTTCGCGGATGTGCTCGATGAGCGCGGTCAGGCCCACGAGCGAATCGCGGTGGACGGCCGGCTGGCGCTGTTGCTCTGCGACGGATCGCAGAAATGGCCGTATGCCTTTTTGGACGAGGACCGCATTCCGGAAGACTTCGCGAAGGCCATGCGTGCAGGTGTGATCCAGGCGGGCCCGGACCTGGCGATTTCCAGCATGGTGCCCCGGCCGATCGATCTCGGTGCGATCCCGGAAGCGGCGGGCGAAACGCTCGAGCGCTTCGAACAATGGCCGATGCTCCGGATGCTGTTTCTCTGGCTGCTGTTCGCCGGCGCGCTGGGCGCGATTTTCAACGCCACCCGCTGAGCACGGGTCGGCCGACGAACATGCGTGTTTTCCTTTCGGAGCAGATGAACGCCAAGCGGCTGAGCCGGCGGCGCTTTCTGTTTTTCTCCACGATTTTCGTCCTCACGAGTCTCGCCACCTGGTTCATGGCGGACTTGCTGTGGCGCGGCGGGATCAACGGCGTCGAAGTGCTGTTGCTGCTCCTGTTCGTCATTTTATTCGCCCATATCGCGGCCGGTTTTTGCACCGCGCTGGTGGGATTTTATGTGATCAACCGCGGTGGGGACAGTTCGCGCATCAGCACCACGCTGCCGGCGGGCGAAGACTGGCCACTCGCTTCCACCGCGATCGTGATGCCGGTGTTCAACGAGGACGTGAGCCGCGTCTTCGAGGGGCTCCGCGTGATCTATCGCTCCGTGCAGGAGACCAAGAAACTGGAGCACTTCGACTTCTTCATTCTCAGCGATTCCAATGAACCCAACCAATGGATTCAGGAGGAGGTCGCGTGGACCGAGTTGTGCAAACAGGTCGACGGGTTCGGGCGGATTTTTTATCGGAAGCGGCGGCAGTCGATCAACAAGAAGGCCGGCAACGTTGCCGACTTTCTGCGCCGCTGGGGAAGGCGGTATCGCTACATGGTGGTGCTGGATGCGGATTCGATCATGACCGGCCGGGCGTTGGTGCAGCTGGTGGCGATGATGGAGAAAAATCCACACGTCGGGATCATCCAGACACCGCCGCGCATCGTGAATGGCGAAACGCTTTACTCGCGGCTGCAGTCCTTCGCGAACCGGCTTTATAGTCCGCTATTCCTGGCGGGTTTGAATTACTGGCAGCAGCACGACGGAAATTACTGGGGGCATAATGCGATCATCCGCATCCAGCCGTTCATCGACCATTGTTCGCTGCCGGATTTGCCGGGGAGCGAGCCGTTTGGTGGACGCATTCTTTCCCACGATTTCGTCGAGGCAGCCTTGATGCGCCGGGCGGGGTGGGCCGTGTGGCTGGCGAGTGATATCGAAGGAAGCTACGAGGAGGGCCCGCCGACGCTGATCGACAGCGCGAAGCGGGACCGGCGCTGGTGTCAGGGAAACATGCAGCACGCGTGGCTGCTCACCACCAAGGGATTTCGGCCGGCGAATCGCTTTCATTTTCTCATGGGGGTGATGGGCTATGTTTCCTCGCCGCTTTGGCTGCTGTTCATGCTCCTGAGCACCATCCACGTCTTCAGTGAGGTGACCTCGCTGGATCCGGTTGATCCCCGCGCGCAAGATTATACGTCGCTCATGGGCTATGACTTCAAAGTGCCGGAAGCGTTTACGCTTTTCGTCTTCACGATGCTCCTGATCTTCCTGCCAAAAGTGGTGAGCATCGTGGTGACGATCGGCCGGCGCGAGGAGGTCCTGCGTTACGGTGGCAGCGTGCGGCTGATCCTGAGTGCGGTCTTGGAAGTCTTTTTGTCGGCGCTGCTGGCGCCGGTGAACATGCTGTTCAATTCGAAGTTCGTGATTTCCATTCTGCTCGGGCAGGGGGTGTCGTGGGTGACGCAAAAGCGGGGAGCTGACAATGATGGCACCGACTGGCGCGAAGCCATCATCACGCACGGCGGGCAGACCGCGTTTGGTTTGGTCTGGGGCATATCCTCCTTCATCCTCTCGCCGGTTTTCTTCTGGTGGCTCAGCCCGGTGATTATCGGAATCGTGTTTTCAATCCCGGTTTCGATTTTCCTGGGCAAAGCGGAGTTCGGGCGGCGCGCCCGGACGCTGGGAATATTTTTAACGCCCGAGGAAACGTTTCCTCCCTACGAACTGAAAAAGCTGCAGCAAAACCTCGCCGAGTGTTATCGTCACCTGCCGCCTTTTGAGCCGCTGCGGCGCGACTATGGTTTGTTGCAGGCGGTGTTGGATCCCTACGTGAACGCGATGCATGTCGCCTTGCTGAGGCAGCGGCGCACGAGTGCTGAAGCGCGGGAGTGGTTCATGCAGCTGAGGCGTCGGCTGCTCAGCGAGGGCCCAGATAAGTTTTCGACGAAGGAAAAAATGGCGCTGCTCCTTGATGCCGATTCCATGATCTGGCTCCACCGCGAACTGTGGAGCTGTCCGGCGAGTGCGCTGGCGGAGTGGTGGCGGCTTGCCATGCGACAATACAATGTCCTCACGGCGGAGCCGAACACGGCGCTTTATCGGTAGCGGACGGTGGTGGATCGCTCAAAGCGCACTGACCAAAAAATCTTCCACCTATCCGGTGAGGAAATTTCCGTCGTAAAGGAATCTCCCGTGATCGCCCCAACGAAAAACGTTCGATCCCAAGTTCGCACGGGGGCGAAATGGAATGGCGACGGCCCTTCAGTTCGCGGGAATCAGGCGGCCCAACTCTAACTTGGTGCGCGCGAATTCGGTCTTAACCGCGGTCACCAGCGGCGCGACGCCGTTCAGTCCGGCGGTCTTCGACTGGTGCTCGAGGTGTTCTGCCGCGGCGCGCAGGGTCAAGGCTCCCAAGTTCGAGGAACTCCCTTTGATACTGTGGGCAGCCCGGGTGAATTTTGGGACGTCGCCCGCCGCGAGGCTCTCATCGAGTTCTGCGATCCGCAGCGGAGTGTCCTCCAGGAAAATCCCCGCGATCTCACGCAGAAACGCATCGTTGTCGTCGGGAGTGAGCGCCCGCAGATTGTCGAGAGCCTGGGGGTCGATGACCGGGAGATCAGGCATGGCGGATGGGAGGGTTTCTAAAGGGCGATTCATCGCAAGGGAGATTTGCTGGACACATTCTTCAACTCAGCGGCCGGAAGAGCTTTTGCATGTCAGTGAGGGAAAATTCAGGTGGCCCACTCGAACGAAGTGCTCTGTTCGATCTCTTCGATCGTGGTCAGTCCCAGCAGGACTTTTTTGAGCCCGTCGTACCGAAGGGGCTTGTACCCGACCTTGGTCGCGGCGCGGGAGATTTCCTGCACGCTGCGGCCTTCCGAAATCAGGGTGCGGATTTCCTCGGTGATGAGGACCAGTTCATGGAAGGCAACGCGGCCCATGTAGCCGGTGAAACGGCACTTGGTACAACCGCGCCCGCGATAAAACGGAACCTCGGAAATCCCATCCTCCTCAAAGAATTTCGCGAGGGTTTCCTGCGACGGGTAGTAGGCCTCTTTGCAGCTTTCGCAGATGCGTGCGGCCAGGCGCTGGGCCAGAACCCCGATGACCGAAGGCGCGACCATGTAAGGTTCGACGCCGATTTCGATCAGACGGGTAATGGCTTGAGGAGCGCTGTTGGTGTGCAGCGTCGCGAAAACAATATGCCCGGTGAGTGCGGCTTCGGTGGCGATCTTCGCCGTTTCGAGATCGCGGATTTCGCCGACGAGAATCGCGTCCGGGTCCTGACGCATGAGCGCCCGGAGGAGCGTCGCGAACTTCAGATCGATGTGGGCGTTCACCTGGCTCTGGTTCACGCCCGGAAGCTGGATCTCGATCGGATCTTCGATCGTCGAAATGTTGATGCCCCCGGTGTTGATCTCATTCAGGGCGGAATAGAGCGTCGTGGTTTTTCCGCAGCCCGTCGGACCGGTGACGAAGATGATCCCGTTGGGATTCTGGATGAGACGCTTGAACGGCTGCAGGATGGTTTGCGAAATCATCATCTTATCCAGCGAGAGCATCGTTGTCTTGCCGGACATCGCGAGGATGCGGACCACCACTTTCTCGCCGAAGGCCGAGGGAATGGTGGAAATGCGGAAATTCGCGCGCTGGCTGCCGATGGGCATCGAGAACCGGCCGTCCTGCGGAAAACGAACTTCGGAAATATTAAGGCCGCAGAGGATCTTGATCCGCGAAACCAGCGCCCGGTGGAGTTTGCGCGAATAGGTCAGGATCTCACGGAGGTTGCCGTCGATGCGGAAGCGGATGCGGCATTGGATTTCCTGCGCCTCGATATGGATGTCGGTCGCGCGCTCGCGCATCGCGTAGTAGATGATCTCGTCGAGGATCTTCACCAAACCGTTGTTTTCTGCGAGTGCCGCCAGCCGGTCGCCGGCCAGGTCCGGGTGGTCGAAGATCGTGGATCGTTCCAGTTGATTGAGGTGTTCCTCCAAGCCCTTCTCGGTGCAGTAGTGAATCGCGATGGCGTCGGTGATCTCCTGGGGCAGCGCGAAAACCGGGCTGAGCGGGATCTGCGCGATCTGAGCGAGCCGCTTGAGAAGTTCGGTGTCTTCCGGGGTGGCGATCGCAACCGTCATCACCCCATCCACGATGTAGAGCCCGATCGCCTTCACTTTCTTGGCGACTTCCAGAGGAATTTTGTCGACGGCCTCGTCGGTGATCACCGAGGCAAACGGATTTACGTAGGCAACATCAAGGGCATCGGCCCAGTAACGACAGGCGTCATCTTTCGGCACCATCTTCTCATCGATCACTGACTGAACCAGGTCCGGGGTGGTCCCAAAGCGTTCGACGAGCCGCAGCAGTTCGTGCCCGAAATCAAAATTCGGGCGGTCGCGAATCCGGTCGAGAAACTGGCGGTTATTTGGATTTAACACGGCGGGTGGTCTTGAGTTTGAAGAGCTTTCCAATCTCGGTCTGGTCCAGTTTTTCAGAGGCGAACGAGCCGACGGCGCGTTCGGCTTTCAGCTCCTCCAGCATTTCGGGCAGTGAATATTTAACTTCACGCAGGACGATGGGCTGGCGGCCGTTGGCCGAAGAATTTGAGTTCATGAGGTGGGTCCGGCGTCGGCACCGAAACAGGATGAGATGGTTTCGCTCAGGGCCTTCGAGATTTCCTCCTTGGGAGTGTCCTTGCGGATGTAGTTGGTCGCGCCGAGCGCGATCGCGTTCTCGACGTGGCTGCGGCCAGCGAGGGACGTGAGCATTACGACGACGCATTCAGGATCGATTTCCCGGAGTTTTTTCAACGTCTCGATGCCATCCATCACTGGCATGTTGATATCGAGGAGCACGAGAAGGGGCTTTTCGCGTTGATAGATGGCGAGTGCCTCCTGGCCATTGGGCGCTTCCAGCAGGGTGGTCGCCCCAAGCTGTTTGATGATCATGCCGACAAACTTCCGAATATGGACCTCATCATCGACGATCAGGACGGTACCGGTAAAATTCATGAGGAAAGGGGGAGCGTGACGCGAAACTCACAACCGCGCGCGGGAAGATTTTCCGCGACGATGCTGCCGTGGTGAGCTTCCACGATCTTCCGGCAGATCGCCAAGCCAAGACCGGTGCTCTTTTCGCCAGCGGTGGGCTGCGCTGAAAGGCGCCCGAAATCCTTGAATAACTTATGCCGCTCACTTTCCGGAATCCCCGGCCCTTGATCTTTCACGGAAAAGCCACAGGTCGGTGGATCAGCGTCTTCGCTCACCTCGACCGTGATGACCGAGCCGGGAGGAGAATACTTCACCGCGTTGCTCAGCAAGTTTTCAACGACCTGACGCATTTTGGCTGAATCGATATTCGCCATCAACGTGGGGTTGTTCGCCGTGAAATCGACGCGGGTCTGTTTTTTGGCTGCTTCGATGTTGGTGAGATAAACGGATTTCGTGATGATGTCTGAAAGATTATTTGGCGTGGGACGGATTTTGAGTTCACCCGACTCGATCGTCGCCACATCCAGGAGCTCGTTGACCAAGGTCAGCATGGACTGGCTCGCGCCATGAATCGTTTCGACGAGATCAAGTTGGTCCGGAGTGAGGGGCCCCACGGTTCCGTCGCGTAAAAATTCCGCCAATCCGCGAATCGATGATAAGGGATTTCGCAGGTCGTGTGCGGCCATGCCCAGGAATCGGGTCTTCGCGGCGTTGGCTTTGTTCAACTGCTCGACCAGCTGCTTTTGATTCTCGGCGAGAAACTGGTTGTGAAGGTGGGAGCGGATTCGCGCCAGGACTTCCTTCGCTTTGAAGGGCTTCGGGAGATAGTCCGCACCGCCCGCATTCAACCCCTCCACCACATCGTCAGAAAGATTTTTTGCCGTGATGAAGATGATGGGGGCGCAGTCGTCGCCATAAGTTCTTTTCAGGCGGCGACAGGTTTCAAAGCCGTCGATCCCTGGCATCATGACGTCGAGGAGCACCAAGTGAGGGCGGAACTCAGTATAAACATCGAGCGCTCGTTCGCCGGTGTCCGCATCGGCCAGCAAATAGCCCTCACTCTTCAAGATGCCGCCGAGGATGCGGATATTGAGACGGTCGTCGTCAACGATGAGGACTTTTCTGCCCATGAGATTGGGCGAGCCTGAGATGGTGGGTTGGTCCGTCACACGGGAATCAGCGATAAGATGGTCCGCCGGGGGCAGATGCTCCGGTGGTGGTAGTGATATACGGCTCAAGAGAGATAGAACCTTAGGTGCAATCTCACATCAGGAGATCGGCATATGTTGATGTTTCCCCTTGCTTACGTCTGCGCATCCGGTTTTCTGGTCGGTTTTTCCCATGGCAAAATCATTCGTGTTCTCCTCTGAATCCGTTGGCGAAGGTCATCCCGACAAAGTCGCGGATTTGATTTCGGACAGCGTTCTCGATGCCTGCCTGGCGCAGGATCGTTTTAGCCGGGTGGCGTGTGAGACCATGGTGAAGTCGAACATGGTGATCCTGGCAGGAGAGATCACGACCAAGGCAAAGTTGAATTACGAAGCCATCGTTCGGGCGGCCATTCGGGATATCGGTTATGTGAATAGCGATGATGTGTTTCACGCCGACAGCGTTTTTATCAATAATTACCTGACCAGGCAGTCGCCGGATATTTCGCAGGGGGTCGATGCCAAGAAGGTGAAAGGCAAGAAGACCTCTGAGCAAGGCGCCGGCGATCAGGGGATCATGTTCGGTTACGCGTGCGATGAGACGCCCGAACTGATGCCGACCCCGATTATGTTCGCCCATCGTCTGGGTCGTGAACTCACGAAAGTTCGGAAATCCGGGCGGGTAACGTGGCTGCGGCCGGATGCGAAGTCGCAGGTTTCAATCCGCTACGAAAACGGCAAGCCGGTCGAGGTCGTGAATGTTGTTATCTCCACGCAACACACCGCGGACGTGGCGCACGGGACGATCGAAAAATATCTCATTGAGAATGTCATCAAAAAGGTGATTCCGGCGCGGTTGCTGAGCAAAAACACCGAATATCTCATCAATCCGACCGGACGCTTCGTGGTGGGCGGCCCGCAGGGGGATTCCGGTCTCACGGGGCGCAAGATCATCGTCGACAGCTACGGCGGTTGGGGCCGTCACGGTGGCGGCGCGTTTTCGGGCAAGGACCCGTCCAAGGTTGATCGCTCGGCCGCTTACATGGGCCGGTGGGTGGCAAAAAATATCGTGGCTGCGGGCTTGGCTTCGCATTGCGAAATTCAGTTCGCCTACGCGATCGGCCACCCGAAACCGGTATCGGTTCACGTGGACACCTTTGGTTCAGCCAGAACCGGTCTCTCGGATGAGCAGATCACCGATGCCGTACAGGATGTTTTCAGCTTCAAGCCCGCGGACATTGTTTCAGATCTCAACCTGCTGCGTCCGATTTATCGCCAGACGACGAACTACGGACATTTCGGCAAAGCCGGGCTGCCTTGGGAGCAAACCAACAAAGCGGCCGCCCTGCGCGCCGCGGTCGCTTGATCGCGGCACACTTCAAAACTCAAAACTAAAATCATGGCCACCACTTCCTCTGCGCCGAAAGCGCATGATCACCACGTTAAGGATCTCTCCCTCGCCGAATGGGGCCGGAAGGAAATTTCCATCGCCGAGCACGAGATGCCCGGCCTGATGTCCGTCCGGAAAAAATTCGGACCGGGCAAACCGCTCGCGGGCGTCCGGATCACTGGTTCGCTGCACATGACGATCCAGACCGCGGTGCTGATCGAGACTCTGAAAGAACTTGGCGCCGACGTGCGCTGGGCCTCCTGCAATATTTTTTCTACGCAAGACCACGCCGCCGCGGCCATCGCTGCTTCCGGCACGCCCGTCTTCGCGTGGAAAGGCGAGACGCTCGAGGAGTATTGGGAGTTGACGCTGCGCGCGATTTTCTTCCCCGGCGGCAAAGGCCCGCAGCTCGTCGTGGATGACGGGGGCGACGTCACGCTGCTTATCCACAAGGGCTGCGAACTCGAAGAGGGCAGCGATTGGGTGAACACGCCGTCCGGTTCGCACGAAGAGCAGGTCATCAAGAACACGCTGAAACGCGTGCACAAAGAAGATCCACTGCGTTGGACAACGATCGCGAAAGAGTGGCGCGGGGTCTCAGAAGAGACGACCACTGGTGTGCACCGCCTCTACCAGATGCTGGAGAAGGGCAAACTTCGCGTGCCTGCGATCAACGTGAACGATTCCGTTACCAAATCGAAATTCGACAATCTCTATGGCTGCCGCGAATCGCTGGCCGATGGTTTGAAGCGCGCTACGGACGTCATGATCGCGGGCAAAGTTGCGTGCGTCTGCGGGTATGGCGACGTGGGCAAAGGCTCGGCGTTTTCCCTTAAAGGTTTTGGTGCCCGGGTGATCGTGACCGAAATCGATCCCATCAATGCTCTGCAGGCCGCCATGGAGGGCTTCGAGGTTAACACCATTGAAAGCACGCTGGGCACCGCTGACATCTACGTCACAACCACGGGTAACAAGGATATCATCACGCTGGAGCACATGCGCCAGATGAAGGACCAGGCGATTGTGTGTAACATCGGGCATTTCGATAACGAAATCCAAGTTGATCTCCTGAACACCTCCGATGCGAAGCGCATCACCGTCAAACCGCAGTACGACCTCTACACGTTCCCGAAAGGAAACAGTATTTACCTCCTCGCGGAGGGCCGGCTGGTGAACCTCGGCTGTGCGACGGGTCACCCGTCGTTCGTGATGTCGAACAGTTTTACCAACCAGACGCTCGCGCAGCTGGATCTTTGGAAGAACAAGGACACGTACGCGGTTGGTGTTTACCGTTTGCCCAAGCACCTCGACGAGGAAGTCGCGCGCCTTCACCTGGAGAAGATCGGCGCCAAACTCACCAAGCTCACCAAGGAGCAAGCGAATTACCTGGGGGTTCCAGTGGAGGGTCCGTACAAGCCTGACCACTATCGTTACTGATCCGGTCTCGTTTAGATCGGACACTCTGTCCTTCTCACCCGCGCCTTTACCGGCGCGGGTTTTTTGTTTTTCCGTCCGGGATCACGAAGACGTGCACCCCTTTGCGGAGGGGCTTCGGCGCCGTTCACGCTGGCGATAGATTACTGTAATTACAGAGAAATTACGCGGCGCCTGTTGGCGGCCGTTCCCAGCACAGGCCCTGATGCGTCGTTCGTTGCTCATCCCGTTACTCCACCTCCCTCAACTCCCTCCCGTCATGCCCTTCAGTCTCAGCTCGCGCAGTCCAAAAATTCTGATCGTTAAGTCCGATATCCTCTATGCCGGAGTCCTCCAGGCAGCCACTCAACGGGTATTCCCGACCGCGACATTTCGGCGGGAGGTGACGCTTAAGAATACCCTGGCCGCAGTGGCTGAAGAACCCGTCGACCTTCTCATCACGGGCGTGAGTCTGCCGGATGGCGACACGCTTGACTTGTTGGCCGAGCCTTTGCCCGGCCGAGGATTTGGCAGCGCTCTGGTCGTTACCGGCCGGCGGGAGCACCGGATCTTTGCCGTCCTGAGAGGGCTCGCGATCCAAGGCGTCTTTGATCCCAACGATGAGGGCCTGGACCAGTTTGAGAAAGCCCTCGAAGTCATCAGGAGCGGTGGCCGCTATTGGAGCACCTCCGTGCTGGAACGTTTGCACGTGCATTCAGAGCCCTCGTACGCGATGGAGCGTTTGCTGTCGCCCACGGAGCAGCTGGTGTTGGCAGTGATCGGTGATGGAAGCGATGATCACGAAGCAGGGGACCGACTGAACCTGCGGCCTTCCACGATTCACAGCGTGCGGCGTGATCTGCACCGCAAACTGGGGGTACGCCACCGGGGCGAGCTGGTCCGGCTCGCCGCGCAACAGGGATATGTCCGGTTTACCGCGGGAGGCGTGCAACGTCCCGGATTTGCACGGCTGTTGGCCGCATGTGGCAAAAATTTCACCAGTCAACCGGCAAGGGCCGCGTTGCCGATCGTACCGGCGCGTAAATTCGCCTGAGAAGAAACGCTTCGGCGATCTTCCGGACGTACTTCCAAACTTCGCGGACTTTCGGCGCAAAGATTCGCCCCGGTTTAGTTGTCTCCCCGCCGCTTCGTGGAAGCGGCGGCGGACTGCCCCTGCTGAATATTTCGTCTCAATGAAAACCCATCGTCTCAGCACGCTATTTGTTTTTTTCACCGGCTCCTTGTTCAGCCAAGTGGCAGGCCCCGCGCTGGTGCGCCATGCCCCTGTCCTTGATGGCACCGTCGTGGGTTCGGTACAGATACTCCTGGGCGAATCGATCAATCTGAACAGCACCACAAATGTGTCAGAGGATCTCCTCGTCCCCGGCATGCCAACCGTGGTGCTGAACGGCACGCCAACTTATGGAGGAACCCAGGTTGGTGCAGGCAGCGTCTCGCCGTCCAACTACCGCATCACCCTGAGTAGCGGCAGTACGCTCCGGCACGTTGTCAGGCGTATCGATCCCATCTCATTACCAGCAGTGCCGGCCCCTCCCTCTCCCGTGGGCAACCGCTCGGTTTCAATTAATTCACCCAATGGCAGCCCCGGAAATTTTGGGACGCTGCGAAATCTCACGCTGAACTCGAACGTGGGTCTGGTGGCGGTCCCCGAAGGCAGCTACGGAAATTTCTCCGCCAACTCTGGCAGCGGCTTTACCTTGGGAGTGCAAGGGGCGGCGACCGCGAGCACCTACAATTTCCAGAACCTGACCGTCAATAGCGGAAGCATGATCCAGATTGTCGGACCGGTGGTGATCAATCTCGCAAACGGCTTCGCCGGCAATGGAACGTTGGGGGATGCGACAAATCCCGCCTGGTTGAAGCTGAATCTTTCCGCCGGATCATTCACCCTCAACAGCGGCAGCGCGTTCTACGGGAGTGTCAATGCGTCGAACCCTAAGAGTGCGGTCACGATCAATGCCAACAGCCGGTTGGTTGGCTCGCTCACCTGCGACCGACTGACGATCAACAATGGTGGTTTACTCCAACTTGCGGCAGTCGTTCCGAATCTCGCGCCGACCGTTTCGCTGACATCGCCGATCGCTAACGCGGTTTTGACGGCTCCCAGTAATGTCGTTCTTCAGGCGGCCGCCGCCGATGCTGACGGCGCCGTCACCAAGGTGGAGTTTTTTCAAGGTTCGATGTTGCTCGGACAGGATACGACCGCGCCCTATCAATTGACGTGGAGCGAGGTGGCTGCGGGAAGCTTTATCCTCTCTGCCAAAGCGACGGATAATTCGGGAGCCACGACCACTTCCGGTGCAGTCACGGTACTCGTTAACGCCCCACCGACTGCCACGCTGATCGCGCCCGGGAATAATTCGGTCCTCAATTTTCCCACAACCATCACCTTGGAGGCGGTCGCGACAGATCCGGATGGATCAATTGCGCGCGTTGAATTTCACCATGGCGCCACATTGATCGGGCAGGCGATCGGGGCTCCCTTTCAGTTAATATGGACCGACGTCCCAGCCGGCTCTTATGCGGTCACTGCTACAGCGATCGATAGCCGGGGAGCAGCGACCACCTCCGGCACCGTTTCCTTCGTGGTAAATTCCCGGCCGACAGTTGCCCTGATCGCACCAGCCAACAACGCGACCGCGATTGCCCCGGCGAGTTTCACGCTCACCGCGCAAGCTGCCGATAGCGACGGGGCCATTGCGTCGGTCGAATTCTACAACGCCACCACGAAGATCGGGACAAGCTCGGTTGCGCCTTATCAGTTCGTTTGGAGCAATGTGCCGGCAGGCTCCCACACGTTGACGGCAGTCGCGGCTGACAATCACGGCGCGACTGCCACCTCTTCACCCATCGTGGTTCGGGTAGATCCGGCGAACGTACCTCCGGTGGCCGTGCTGACGGCCCCGGCCAATGGGTACGTCTTCCACGGCCCAGCCTCTTTTGTGCTCATGGCTTCGGCATCGGATGCGGACGGCAGCGTTGAGCGAGTGCGGTTTTATCGCGACGCCCTGTTAATCGGCGAATCGACGGCTGCGCCCTTTCAATTCGCCATCACGGATCTGGTGCCCGGGAGCTATTCTTTCACGGCCAAGGCGACGGACAATTCCGGCGCGAGCACGATCTCTGCGGCGGTTTCCGTGATCGTGAATGCTTTGCCTGTCGTAGTGATGAGCGCATCCGTTTCGGGGAACGAGGCGACGGCACCCGCCAGTTTTGCGTTGGCGGCGTCGGCGAGCGACCCCGATGGGAGCATCGTTCAAATTGAGTTTTACCGTGGTGAAACGAAACTGGGAACCCGTACCGCTCCGCCTTATACCTTCGAGTGGACGGACGTCCCGGCAGGGACCTATCTCCTCTCGGCTGTGGCCACGGATAACCGCGGTGGGAGTGCCGTATCATCGGCGCTATCAGTGGAAGTGGCGGCCGCAAATGTGCCACCGACCATCGCGCTGATCGCGCCAGATTCTGACGCAGTGTACGCGGCGCCCGGAAGTTTCACTTTGATCGCAGAAGCCAGCGCGGGAGACAGTCCCATTGCCAAGGTGGAATTTTTTAATGGTACGATCAAAGTGGGGGAAAGTTCAGCTGCTCCCTACGCAGCAGAGCTAAGTGGGTTAACCTCGGGCAGCCACCGTTTCCTGGCTCGTGCGACTGACGAGCACGGCTTTTCCGCGGAATCCGATGTGCGCACCATTCTGGTAAACGATTTGCCGACCGTGGCGATCATCGCACCGACGAACGGCGCCTCGTACGTTTCGCCTGCGGTCGTTGCCCTCGCGGTTTCGGCCGGTGATTTGGACGGCAACGTGGTGAAGGTCGAATATTTCGCCGACGCGACCAAGATCGGCGAGTCGGCGTCGAGTCCCTTTCAAGTTCTCTGGAGGGATGTTCTCCCTGGAAATTATGAAATTACGGCACGTGCAACGGACAACCTCGGAGGATCGGTTACCTCCATGGCGGTAGCGATTGATGTCGCCGACAACGTCCCACCCAGCGTTGCCCTGGTTTCTCCCGCAGAAGGCGCACGGTTTGTTCCTCCGGCCACGATTACACTCGCGGCCACGGCTGCCGATGCCGACGGCACCATCGTAAAAGTGGAATTCTTCGAGGGGGAGACGAAACTCGGGGAATCGCTTGAGTCTCCGTTTGGGTTTACTTGGTCAGGCGTGCCGAGCGGGAGCTATCACTTCTCGGCCAAGGCGACTGATAACCTCGGCGCAGCGGGAAATTCCATCCCGCTAAACATCGGAGTGAACGCTCTCCCGGTGGCCAACGCGCAAAGTGTCTCCACGGCCGAGGGTACGCCCGTGGCAGTTTCCCTTACCGGCTCTGATCTAGAAACGCCTGCCGCGTCCCTCACCTTTGCCATCACCGCTCAGCCAGCGCATGGGGTTCTGAGCGGTAGCGCCCCAAATCTTTTTTATTCGCCGACGGCTGATTACGCAGGCTCCGATTCGTTCACGTTTACGGTGTTTGATGGGACTGAGTCCTCGTTACCCGGCACGATAAATCTTTCGATCAATTCCCTCAATTCACCTCCGGCGGTTAACGCGGGGACCGATCAGCGAATTGGTGTTTCCATCGGAGACGGACGAAATCAAGTCATCCTCGCAGGGCTGGTGACGGACGACGGCCGGCCAAATCCACCAGGGACTTTGACGCATGTTTGGACTCAGGCGGGTGGACCTCAGCCGGTCGTCATCGACAGTCCAGGCTCACTCTCGTCAGCGGTCCGTTTCGGTCCCAGCGGCGAGGGCACGGCGCTGCACTTCGCAGCCGCGGCAGATTCGGTCATCCTCCCCAGCACCCGGTCGTTCCATCCCGGGCCCGCGTTTTCCTGGGAGATGTGGTTTCGCTGCGACGGCGTGCCGACGGGAGCAGATAACAGTTTGGCCTTGGGGCAGACCATGATGTGCGCAGCCGACGGCGCGAGCGGTCAGGACATCTATCTTGGTTTTGGCAGCCCTTTCAGCCCGAGCCGGGCGCTTTCCTTGGTCGTCGACGACCAAGGCTCCCAAGAAACCAATCCCGTTTCCTATTATCCAGCTGGCGGCTTCCAGAGCGGCGTCTGGTATCACGTGATTGCGACCCGCGATTACCCCAATCAAAGGACGCGTCTTTACGTAAACGGAGTTCTTCGAGCCGAGGTATCCTCGCCGAAAGCTCCCATCGGACGCGCGATGAACATGAGCCTTGGACGGTGGTGGGACGGTGGGAATCTCTTCAATCACTTCGTCGGCAGCCTTGATGAAGTCCGCATTTATGACCGTGAACTCACCGATGCGGAAGTGGCAGAGCACTACGGGCAAGGCATCGGACAATATGGTTTGGGTGCACCGAACCTGATCGGCGGATGGCATTTTGATGAAGCGAGTTCGATCACGCCCAGCGATTTCTCTCAGGCACATCGGATTGTCACCACGACAGGTTCCCCCACGTCGGTCCCCGGGATTGTTCCCGGTGGCGGAGCAGTCGAAGCCCCGGGTGTCTATACTTTCCGCCTGTCGGCGGATGATGGCGCAGCCGGTGCGTTTGATGACGTCGTGATCACCGTCAACCACCCGCCCACAATCTCCGCCGGTCAGGATCAGACCATCATCAGTCTCAGCCAGGGCGCGATGCTCATGGGAAGTGTGGTGGACGACAACGTACCCTTTGGAATGCCGACGGTGGCGTGGAGCGTCGTCGACGGGCCGGGCCAGGTCTATTTTGCCAATCCGAATACTCCCCAGACTTCGACCTCTTTCTCGGCGGAAGGAATCTACGTGCTTAAGCTCTCCGCTACTGACGGGTGGATTGCCGTCGCTGACACGGTGGAGATCCGGGTCGGTGTCCTTGGTAGCGTCGAGCCCCCGAGCGGGATCGTGGCGTGGTGGCCGGCAAACGGAGAGTTGCACGAAGTGGTGCAGGGCAATCACGACGTGGAATTCCTGCCGAGAGGCGTGAGTTACGGGCAGGGAAAAGTGTCACAGGCCTTCATGTTCGACGGTGGCCAGGTCGGGCAGGTTCTCCCGCATCCGGATCTGGATATCGGAGCGTCTTCTGCGGGTCTGACAGTTGAACTTTGGGTCAAGCCAGGTCGGGCCGCTGACGGCCAGTGGCTGGTGAGATGGAGCGGTAGTACCGCCGGTGTGGGCCTGCAGCAGAACTATGCGGGCACCGGCTGGTATGTGTATTTGCGCGATACCGCCGGACAAGATCACACGATGAACATCGATGGCGGGGTTTTCGCGATCGGCACGTGGGCTCACATCGCGATGACGTACGATCGGGCAGCGGGAATGGCGCGGATGTACAAGGATGGAAATTTGATCAAGGAGCAGGTGGTAGGCGTGTTTACGCCGCAGACGGCCCAACCCTTTATTCTCGGTCAGAACTACGAGGGTGCGCTCGATGAAATCGCACTGTACGCGCGACCGCTGACCTCGACCGAAGTCCAGGCGATCCATCGGGCGGGGGCTGCGGGCAAGAGCCCGCCAGATGACAACCTTCCTCCGACAGTAGACGCTGGCCCCGACCTGCGAGTGTTAAGCGCAACGGGGGCGGCTACGCTTGACGGAACCGTCAGCGACGACGGGAAGCCGTCAGGGGGTACGCTCACGATCAGATGGAGTCAGGTGCAAGGGCCCGGCGCCGTCATTTTTGGGAATGAGAATGCCGACAAGACCACGGCGACGTTTACCGTGCCGGGGCTGTATTTGTTACGGCTTGACGCGAATGATGGACTCCACAGCGCGGCCGGTGACACGATGGAGGTGCGGGTCGGAGTGACGAACAACGTGAAACCTGCGCCTGGACTAGCGGCTTGGTGGCCGGCGAACGGAGAATTGCACGAAGTGGTCCGGGGTAATCACGATGTTGAATTCCTGCCGAAAGGCGTGAGTTACGGGACGGGGAAAGTACTGCAGGCTTTCGCATTCGATGGGGGTGACGTGGGGCGAATCGCTGCTCATGCAGACTTGGACCTCGGAGCATCCCCTTCGGGCCTGACGGTCGAACTCTGGGTGAAGGCAGGTCGAGCTGGGGATGGACAATGGCTGGTCAGGTGGAACGGCAGCACTGCGGGCGTAGGCCTTCAGCAAAATTACGCCGGAACGGGCTGGTATGCGTATCTGCGGGATACTGCAGGGTTGGACCACACGCTGAATATCGACGGAGGCGTGTTTCCGATCGGCACGTGGATTCACGTGGCCATGACGTACGATCGCGTGAACGGGATCGCGCGGATGTATCGGAACGGAGTGCTGATGAAAGAGCAGACGGTGGGTGTCTTTACGCCGCAGACAGCCCAAGCGGTGTCTTTCGGACAGAACTACCAGGGCGAATTGGACGAGATCGCATTCTACTCCCGGCCGCTGGCGCTCGCAGAGGTGCAGGCGATTTATCAGGCGGGCTCTGCGGGCAAAAGCCCGCCGGATGACAATATTCCCCCGACGGTGAACGCCGGTCCGGACGTGTTTGTGTCGAGTTTGGCGGCCACCGCGACCCTCGATGGTAACGTAAGCGATGATGGCAAACCGATCGGAGGCGTCCTGGCGATCAGGTGGAGCCAGGTAGAGGGGCCGGGCACGACAATCTTTGCTGATGAGAACACGGCCAAGACCACCGTGACGTTTACCGCTGCCGGACTTTACTTGCTGAAACTTGATGCGAGCGACGGGCTGCAAAGCGCCTCGAGCGACTTGATGGAGGTCCGGGTCGGCGAGACGAATAGCGTCGAGTCCGCCAGCGGGATCGCAGCGTGGTGGCCAGGAAACGGTGAGCTGCGTGAAATTGTGCGCGGCGATCACGATGTGGAGTTCCTCCCGAAAGGCGTCGCCTATGGAACAGGGAAAGTGTCGCAGACATTCCTTTTCGACGGCGGCGATGTAGGTCGAATTTCAGCCCATGCGCACCTCGACATCGGTGCGTCCCCCGCCGGTCTGACGGTGGAGCTATGGGTGAAGCCGGCGAGAGCAGGTGACGGGCAGTGGCTGCTGCGGTGGATTGGCACTGCGGCCGGCTTGGGGTTGCAGCAAAACTACGCCGGCACCGGGTGGTATGTGTATCTTAGGGACACGACAGGGGTGGATCACACGCTCAACATCGATGGAGGTGTCTTTGCGATCGGAGACTGGACGCATGTGGCCATGACCTACGACCGGGCCACCGGAGTAGCGAAAATGTTCAAGAATGGCTCGTTGATCAAGGCGCAGGCGGTGGGTGTGTTCACACCGGAGACATCACAGCCACTTTATTTTGGTCAAAACTA
Organism: Opitutaceae bacterium; assembly: GCA_039928635.1. Lineage (GTDB taxonomy): Bacteria > Verrucomicrobiota > Verrucomicrobiia > Opitutales > Opitutaceae > DATAKE01. The sequence goes on from JBDSSU010000456.1 coordinate 18,830, forward strand.
CCAGGGGGCGCTCGACGAGATCACGCTTTACACGCGACCGCTAACGTCTGCTGAGGTTCAAGCGATCTATACGGCGGGTGCCTGGGGCAAGAGTCGACTGAACACCGCGCCGAACGTGAATGCGGGTCCAGACCTCGCGACCAAAGTGGGAATGCCGTTGTGGCTTGCCGGCTCGGCCAGCGACGACGGCTTCCCCAATCCTCCTGCGGCACTGACCTATTTGTGGACGCAAATTTCCGGTCCGGGCTTCGCGACCTTCTCGGAAGCCAACGCCGTTTCAACGAACGTCACCTTCGATCTTGCGGGCACCTACAACATGCGTTTGAGCGCGAGCGATTCTGCTCTGAACGGAAGTGATGATATCACCGTGACTGTTGCGGCACCCACGCCGCCGGTTGCGTTCCTCACGTCTCCGGCGAATAACGCCGTCGTGGTCGCGAATGTCCCCATGACCCTCACGGCCACCGCGGAAGACGCCGATGGCACCGTGACCCGGGTGGAGTTCTTCGATGGCTCAACAAAACTTGGAGAAGACGTCTCGGCTCCGTACAGCCTCCTGATTCCCTCTGGATTTCCGGTGGGCCTCCACTCGCTCACCGTTAAGGCCACGGATAGCAGTGGCCTGGCGGCAACCTCCGACCCCGTGATAATTGTCAGCGAGAGTCCCCTTTCTCTACCGCCGACAATCTCCCTCTTTGAACCCGGTTCATCGCTCGGCGTGGGAATCTATTTCGAGATCGCGGCCACCGCGACGGACTCTGATGGGACGATTGCAAAGGTGGAATTTTTCCAAGGAGGGACAAAACTCGGTGAGCAAACTCTCCCGCAAGCCGGACACCCCACCACTTACTTCTGGCCGATGAATGGCGGGCTTCCCGCGGGCACTTATAATTTCAGTGCAGTCGCGACGGATAACGCTGGGGCGTCTGCGACCTCGGCTCCCGTTACGCTGGTCGTTTCGGGAGATTCGAGCACCGCACCGGAGATTTTCATCGCCACGCCTGATGAAGATTCGCGCGTTTCTGCTCCGACCGAGGTGGTCGGCGTGATTAGGGCGCCAGGCCTCACGTCGTGGACGTTGCAATACCGCCTCCGGCCCGCAGGGGATGACACCACTTCTTCGCCTGAACCCTGGTTCGCCGCTGCCACGGGAGCGTTACCTGTTGGCACGGCTGCCACGGCAGATACTGCAGCAGTTTCAGCGACCATCGGCACCTTCGATCCCACGCGGTTGATCAACGGGCTTTACGAACTGCGGGTGCAAGCGAACACGGTCGCGAGCACGTTTACCACCGCGCCAATCGCATGGGTGGTCGAGGGTAACATGAAGATCGGCGCGTTCAGTCTCGCATTCGAAGATCTGAAGCTTCCGCTCGCGGGGATCCCCATCACCATCACCCGCACCTACGACAGCCGTGATGCCAGAGTGGGGGATTTCGGTCCCGGCTGGCGTCTCGCCTTGGCCAACGTCCGCGTGCAGAAAAATCGCAACCTCGGCTTGGATTGGTTCCAGACGCTGCAGAGCGGTTCGACCTTTCAATTCTACTACGTCGAACCGCAGCGTGAACGGCTCGTCACGGTCACGATGCCTGATGGTGAAAGCCATCGCTTCCGCGCCGGCGCGTTCGTGAAGTGGCGGGATCAGGATCCCGACGCGGCGTCGTTTGCGCGAGTCGTGCGCACAGGAAAAATTCGTTTCTACCCTGTCGGCGATACTACCGCCACACTTGAGCCACTCGATGCGGCCAGCCAACTCATGGATGGTTTCTACGTTGGTGGCACTGGCGTGCAGACCCTGACGATCGACGACCCGAGCGTCGGGGATGCGGGGATCACCTTCAATCCGACGCGCTTCCGGCTGACGACGAAGGAGGGGACGGTGTTCATCGTTGATGAAACGCTCGGTCTGCTTTCGATGAATGATCTGAGCGGCAACGCATTGGTGTTGAATCGCGATCCGGCGAATCGGGTCACCGGTGTCACTTCAACGCAAAACACCCCAGGCGGATCAATCGCGAAAAGCGTTACGATCCACCGCGATGCCACCGGCCGCGTCGACTACATCCGCGATCCTTCCGGTCGCGATCTTGATTATGGCTATGACGCGCAAAACCGACTCACCGCGTTCGGGAACCGGGAGAACGAAGTCACGCAGTTCCGCTACGAAAACGCGTCTTTCCCTTTCTATCTCACCGGAATCATCGATCCGCGTGGCACGGCTGCGCTTCGTTCCGAATTCGACGCAAATGGGAGGCTGATCAAGCAGATCGATGCCGACGGCAAAGAGACGGTTTTCTCGCGAGGGGCCGACATCGGGGGACGTTTCGAGAAAGTCAAAGACCGGCTCGGGAACGAGACGACTTTCCATTACGACGATCGCGGGAACATCACCTTGAAGGTCGATCCCCTCGGTGCGCAGACCATCTTCAGTTACTATCCGGATTCAGACTGGGTGAAGTTCGAGACCGATCATTTCGGCAACGTGAAAGCCATGGCGCGGGATGGTCGTGGCAACGTCATCGTCGAGACCACGGGAGCGAACCCTTCCGAGGATCCCGCGAATCCGACGATCGGCCACGTGACGCGCATGGAGTATAATGGGTTCAGCGCACCGACCAGAATCACCGACCCGGACGGCCGGGTGCAGACCTTCACTTACGACGCCCTCACCAACGATCTGCTGACGCACACAGTCGGCGCGGGAGGCTCCTCGCCAGCGACGACCTCCTACACCTACAACGCTGATGGAACGCCCGCGACGATCGCCGATGCTTTGGGCAACGTCACCAATAACACGTACAATTACGCGTTTTCGGACCCGGCGTATCCTGGGGCCGTGAAACAGATTTCGATGACGGTGGCCGATCCCGCAGGCTCGGCCGGTTCCGATCCGGCGAACTCGAGCGCGACCGTGCTTCGCGTCACGCGAAACCTGGTTGACGCACAGGAAAATCAACTGGCTCAAATCTCGACCCGCACGCTGCCGGACGGCGCGGTGGAAGAGGTGATCACGCGGCATCGCTACGATTCCGAAAACCGCCTCGTCGCGACCATTATGCCAGACGGGCGCGTCACCGAGACGCGGTACACCGTCTTCGGCAAGAACGAAAAGAGCGTCCTGTGGCGCTCGCTCGCGGATTACGAGGCGCACGACGATTCCACCGCGCGCGTGACTTCCCACGGATACGACCCTCGCGGGAATTTGATCGCAACGACTCACGCTGACGGAACGAGTGAAACGACGCATTACGATGCGGAGAATCGACGGGATTGGAGCCAGGATCGCCGCGGAAATCGGACCGCGTTTGGGTACGACGCGGTAGGGCGCCTCACCGTGACGATCTTACCCGACGCCACGCCGGCGGACTCGTCTGACAATCCACGAACCCGGACCGTTTACGACCTGATCGGACGCGCGACCGATGTCTTCGACGAGTTGGGACATCGCACTCAAACGATTTATTTCCCGGACGGGACGCCTGACGCGATGCGTCGGCAGCAAATGGTTCAAATCCGCGCGCTCGGTAACTTGGTTACACAGTACAGCTACGACGCCGCAGGAAGCGTCCGGTTTGTTACCGATCCGCGGGGCAACTCAACGGAGACGGTCTCGGACGACCAAGGCCGCCCGCGGTATGTGATCCATCCCGCGACGGATGAACAACCCGCCACGCAAACGGAGACGCGCTACGACCGCATGGGCCGTCGCGTTGCGCGGATCGATCAGGAGGGCAAGGTCACGCGTTATCATTACGACGGCCTGGGGCGGCTTTTGGAAGTGCGGCAGTACCTCGATCAATCGTTGGCGGCGTCCGATGAAGGCTTCGCTCTCGCGGCGAATACGGTCGGCCTCGCGAGTACCCGGTACTCCTATGACGAACTGGGAAATCAGCGCACGCAGACCGACGCGCTCGGTCGTGTGACCACCTATCACACGGACAGTCTCGGTCGTCGTACAAAACGCATTCTGCCGAAAGATCCCGCCGAAGGCACGTTCCTCACGGAACAAGTCGAATACGATCAATGGGGGAATCTCTGGAAGCGCACCGATTTCGCGGGAAAAACCACGACGTTTGCTTACGACGCCCTTAACCGGCTGAAGTCAAAGAGTGCGGATCCCACGCATCCGTCGCTAGGGTATTCGCATGCCATTGCGCGGGTCGAATACGGATACGATGCCGAAGGGCTGCGCAGTGGCGCAAAGACCTACAATGCCAGCAACACGATCCTGTACACCGAAACGACTCCCCATGATGAGCGCGGCCGCCTTGAGTCGAAAGACAGCAACGCCGGCCAGCTCGCCTACAGTTATTATGCGAATGGGCTCTTGAAAGATACCGTCTCCGCGAGCGTCGGTGACGGTCTGAATGTGGGCTACCGCTATGATGAGCTTAACCGGCTTGAGTTCATTGACGATGGGTCGACGGGGCTTCCGATGCGGAGCACCCATTACTCCTATAACGCGAACGGCTCACTGGAGACGTTGACGCAGGCGAACGCAGTGACGCACACCTACAGCTACGATGCGCTGAACCGTTTGCGGACGTTAAATGTGACGCTTGGCGCGGCATTCCTGCATGCCTACGAGTACAGACACAATGCTTCGGGTCACCGCCGGCAGGTGATTGAGGGCCTGAAAGTCACGGCGTATTCGTACGATGGAATTTACCGTCTGACCAACGAGAGCATCAGCGCTGATCCCAACTCGAACAACGGCGCGGTGGGGTACGGCCTTGATAAGGTCGGCAACCGGTCGTCACGTTCGTCAACGCTCGCCGCCGTGCCCGATCAGTCGAATGCGTTCAACGCCCGCGACTGGCTCGCGAGCGACACGTACACGGCGAATGGGAGTACGGTCCAGGGCGCCACCGCGGTTTCACCAGCGGGCACGGCGACAGAAACGTATGACTTTGAGGAGCGCCTGATCCTCCGTACGCGAACCGATGGTACGTCGATCAATCTCAGCTACGATGGCGACGGCAACCGCGTTCGGAAGACGATCTTCGATCCATTCGCATCGGTGGTTTCGTCGACCGCGTGGCTCGTCGACTCCAACAATCTCACCGGCTACGCTCAAGTCGTCGAAGAGCGGAGCAGCACGGGCGGAGCGCCGTCGAGTAGCAAGGTTTACACTTACGGCAGTCGCTTGATCTCGCAGGCGAGTTCAGTGAACGGCCAGCCGTCAACGATCAGCTACTACGTCTGTGATGGCGGAAACTCCGTCCGCGAACTCTCGAACGAAACGGGCGCAATAACCGACCATTACGACTACGACGCCTTCGGTAATCTAATCTTCCGCGACGGCACGACCGTCAACGCCTACCTCTACCGCGGCGAACAATACGACGCGGACCTCGGCCTCTACTTCCTCCGAGCCCGGTACCTAAACCCAGCCAGCGGCAGGTTTTGGACCCAAGATAGTTACGAGGGGCGGAACGAAGATCCGATGTCGCTCAATAAATATCTCTACGCAAACGCCGACCCGGTGGGGCATCGCGATCCGAGCGGTAATTTTTCGCTCTGCGAGCTTCAGACTGCGGTAAGCATTGGACTCGGGACCTTGGCAAGGATTGCGATACCCGCAGTCGGACGTTTCCTTGTTTGGAACTACGGCTCCGTCCCGACCGGAGTGGGAACCGCAGGTGTGATCAATGGAGCGGTTTTGGCTTACACTGCATACTATGTTGGCCCCATAGCTTTAGCCTTGGAGATTTTTGGAGAGAGTCAGCAGGGGAGGAAGAACTACCCGCTGGCCATCAACCTCTATCAGTTGGGCGGTAAAGGGCATGCGCTCGTGTTCAAGATGATGGAACGGGCACTCATAATGCCGGCGAGAGCTGCCGTGCTTGGCAAAGTGGGAACCGTCATGGCCATTTTTGGTGCTGGTCAGGGGCTTTTCGGACTCCTCGAATACAAAGAGGAAATCTATAATGCGATGAACCAAATGGGAGGAGTTCCAATCAAGCTTGCGCTGGAGAGCATGAGCCGCGAAGGGCTGCAACGTCTCGTTGTCGATACGGTTACTTTCTCGGCATCGCCAGGGGAATACGTAGCGCTCGCGCAAGAAGCCTTCGAAGCAAAGCAGGACGGCGATAATGCTCAAGCGATCATGGCCGTTCGCGCGATGGAGGCACGGTTGTCTCGTTATCAATAGGAAGTATCGATGAAACCAATTAGTCTATTTGGCAGTGGTTGGTTGCTCGCTTACGTGAGCGTCTTGGTGGCGGGCCGCTTCTTCACTGCAACGGAAACCATCACCAGTGAACTACCCGGAGCGATGGGTTGGATTATTGCCGTCGCGTTGGGCTTCGGGATTGTGATGTCGCTGCATCTTTTGCCGAAGGCACTGGCGCGATTGCTGCCGGAGTCGGGGCTGTGGTGTCTGCTTGCCGGCATCGCTTCGTTCCTCGCTGCGGTAGTGATCAGTCTAGCAGGTCAAAAGGTGTCGATCTTCACGTTGATCACTTTGGTCGTGTTATCACCCGTTGCAGGAGTAGTGGTCGTCGGTGGCGCAAGGTATTTTTTGCAAAGCATCAAAGCAAAAAGCGGCGGCGCGCGGTAACGCACGCGATCCAGGCGGCACATCGCGCGCCAGCCTTCGACTGACTCAGTCTGACACGCGCCCTGCTTCCTGCCTCCAGTCGCTTGCGCTCCTTCCAGTCCGGTGGGTAGCGGTCGGAGGCCGGCCAAAAAAGGGCCGGAAAAATGGGGTCAGGCCGGAAAAATCGCTGCGCTCGGCGCATCGGCTCCACTTCGTTCCGACGCAAACCTCTCCGTGCGGTAACATAGCGGTCGGGCCGGACGAACGGCGTGGGCGCGAAGTGTCGCGCCCGAACGTGGCGGGGATCGACCCCGCCATCGCCCGCGTTCCTCGCTACGGCTCGTCACGTCAAGCGTCCGCCGTGGAGTGCCCCGGCCCTCCGCTGCGCCCGTCGGGCTGCCGCGAGCGCCTCAACCGCTGCCGAGCCAGCGGGTCGGCGTGCGCGCTCGTCTCCGCTCTCGATAACGTTCCGCTCCTAAAGTCGCTCCACTCCGAGCGCGAGCCGCCGCTCGGCTTCGCCTCGCCTTGCGCCGGGCCTAGCCCCCGGCGCGAAAGCGAGTGCTGAAGACATGCCCGGCAGTTACAGGTTTAAAGAGGTGGGGGGCATCTGCGCGCTGAATCAGACCTCTACCCATAATTAAACTGAACGGGCCCCGTGACGCGTGAATCGCACCCGTCCGGGCCGCCTCGCTTCAACCTATGCAAACTGAAATATTAATCCTCGTCCTCTGCGCGCTGCTTAAGCCGCGCCTTTCCCTGCGCTGGCGCGACTTCACTTTGTGCCTCGAACCGTCACACCGCTGAGTTTATCGAAGGCGTGAGGGAGCAAAGATCGTGCCGCACCCCGCGCTCAAGACCGGTCAGAAAACCCTGCGCGTCCTGCTCACCAGCGCGCACACCATCAGTCAGAGAATCCGCAAACGCATCGAGGAGATCTTCGGCTGGAGCAAGACCACGGGCGGCTTCCGCAAAAGCCGCTCTCGCGGAGTCGAGCGCACGCAAGCCCAAGGCCAATAGGCCAATACGTCACCGGCCACTTGGAATCTCGTCCGCATAGCCAGGCTGATGCGCGAGGATCCACCGCCCATGGCGCGGGCCTGAAGCCCGCCGCGGCCACGGTGTGTCCGCCCACCGCGAAAACGCCGCTCTGCGAGGCGGAACGCGCCCGTCGCGTCGCGTTCAATCGCCGTCCGGCTGCGATTCTCAGAGGGAGAATCCAAGGAAATCAGCGCCACGATTCAAAATGACGCCTTTTCAGCAGCCTGCTAGAGGCAAAGATAGCCGTCAAAACAACTCCCGCCCTTGCGCTTGAGGGGGGGTGGGGACGCCGAGCTGGGCGGCGAGGGTGGGGGCGATGTCGTCTACTCCGACACGTTCGGGGTGAACTCCCGGGCTTACCCCGGCGCCGAACCACAGCTGGGGCACATGTTGATCGTAATCGTAAGGGGAACCGTGGGTCGCGCCGGCGGGTGACCGCTCAAAGAAGTAAGGTTTGAGGATGAGCACGACATCGCGGTCGCGTGGCGAGTAGTAACTCCGGCGCACGGCCGCCAGGAGCGAATCGCCCTCGGGTGGAGCCGCCAGAATCTCCGCGCGCGTGTACACCTGCGCGACCATCGGGATGGTGAGCATCGCGGCTTGCAAAACACGCGCGGCGTCGTCGGCCCGAATCTTTTTTGCGGCGAGCGTCTGCGGGTTCAGGTGGTAGCCCAGCCCTTCGCGGATAAACCAGTATTCGTCCTTCGTGAGGACCCCGAAGGCCGCGTCGAGGGCGCGCTGTGCCGTGGCGTTGAACGCCGCAACATTGATCCGCCCCGCCGGAATCGAGGGCCGCAGCGCTTGCACCCGCTCCGGCAGCGGTGACACCCCGTGGTCCGCCGTGACGACGACGATGCAATTTTTGAGGCCCACCTCACGGTCGAGGCAATCGAGCAGGTCCGCGATGACGCGGTCGAGGCGGAGGATCGCGTCCATCAGTTCATGACTGTCGGGACCGTAGGAATGGCCCACCGCATCGATCTGCGAAAAGCTGACACACAGCAGATCGGTCGCGGAATGCTTTCCGAGTTTTTCCTCCCGCACCGCAGTTTGGGCGAATTCACCCAGGATCACGGAAGTGATCGGGGCCATTTCCAAGGCGGCGTAGAATCTCTGGGAAATACCCGGAGTACCGCCGTTGAATTTTTTGGGGAAGGTGCGGGTAAGCCCGTTTTCGGCGGATTCGCCGGGCGCGTCATCCGGACCTTGCACGGCATCGTAGACTGCGGGTTCCAGCAGACGCTCCCACGTGGAATTGAAGGCTTTCTCGGAACGGTGCTCTTCGTTGAAAGCGGCGATCCACGCCGGCAGTTCGTTGCGATAGTAGCGTGAAGTAACGAAGGCGCCGTTTTCATCCCAATAGGCGCCGTCCGCGAGCTTGCCGCCGAGAAGGATTGCGGACCGGTCCTTGTTCGAGGCGGCAAAAACTTTGGAATTCCCCCCGAACCGAATTTTTAATTGGTCGCCGACCGTGGTGGCCTGAAAATTTTTGGGCGAACGTCCGGCTTTCGGCGTGCGCAGCACGGGAAACACCAACTCGGCGGGCAGGCCCACCAAAGGAGAATCCCGGTCTTCCACGTTGCTGGTCGCCTCCCAAGTGTCGCGGTCGAGCCAATCGTTGGCGGTGATACCGTGGATGTTCGCATGCACCCCGCTGAGGATCGTGGCATGCCCGGGAGCGGTGGTGGTCACCGCATGACGGTAGAAACAGTTCCGGTAGTCGGCGCCGCCCTGGAGCAAACGCTTGAAACCGCCCTCGCCGAAATAAGGGCGGAAGCGCTCCAGGTAATCCGCACGAAATTGGTCGATCGAGATGACGACCGCGAGTCGCGGGGGCGACTTCGGCGCGCTAGGAATTTCCGCGGCGGACAACGAAAAGGGAGCGATTGCGAGAGGAAGCAGAAAGAGCAGGCGGATTTTCATTCAGCGAAAAAAGTAAACTACGGAGGGCTCGACGCACGAACGCGAGGGCAAGTTGCGCGCTCTCATCGACGCTGGTCTGCGCGTTTCATCGATCCGGCGCTTCATCCTGAAGCAGAAGCGCGTGAGCCGGGTGAGGGAATTTTTTTGGTGAAGACGGTGGCCGCTCTTACTCGTGACAATATCACGCCTGATTAACTCGGTCTCCGGCAGGCAGTGGAGTCCGGTCTGCCTGAGTTAAAATTGGAGAAGGTGATCACTGGGTGAATCCAGCCAACGACAGCGAATTCACCGCGACGGTGATGAGTCCATGGTTTACCGCCGATTTCGGAGTCTTGCGGTATCGCAGCGCCCTGCAAGGTGACGTCGCTCAGAGAGAGGCAGCCAAACTCGCGATGGACGAGAAGTGGTGGCGCGAGCGGTCGCCGCGCGCTGAGAGCCAGTTTTACTTTGGCCCCGTCGCGGTCGGCGGTGCGTAGTAGATGCCGCCCAAGGCATCGATGACCTTCGTCCGCAGCTCGACGGGATCGATCGGGCCGTTGTGGCGATAGAGGATCTTGCCGCCCGGCGCGATGAGCACGGTATGCGGCAAGGGACCCGGCCACTCCGGATCGAGGGCTTTGACCATGGCGTCCGTGCTGGCCTCGGTGTAGATGTAATTCAACGTGGGCCGCCCTTCAGCGGCGAGCAGGCGTTTCAATTTGGAAAGCGGCGCCACGTGCTGTTTCTCCAGGAACGTTTTCGCCTGCGCCGTCATTTTCGGATCATCCATGCTGATCGTCACGAGTTCGAAGTCGCGCGAGTCCATCCGGCGGGCGAGCGCGACCAACTCGGGAAATTCAGCAACGCACGGCGCGCACCACGTCGCCCAGACGTTGATGAGGCGAAGGCGCTTCGAGTCGTTCTTCGCGAGTGCGGCCACACCTGCCGCGTCGACGTTGGCGAGCGTGACCGGCTCGCTGTTCCAGCGCTGCTCGACCTGGGCAATCTCAGTTTTCTTGCTCCCCCATTTTGTTGAGCAACCCAAGACGGGCGTCGACGCGACGGTGACCGGTTTTCCCGCCAAGAGCTCGACGACGGCGTTACGCGCATCGAGGCTCTTCATGGTGCTCACGTCCTCGAAACGCGAATCGTCAACGCGCCCGACGTAGCGGAGTTTGCGCTGTTGGTCGAAGATGAAGACATGCGGCGTCGCGAGGCACCCATACGCCTTCGCGGCGACTTGGGTGTCGCCATCGTAGAGGTAGGGGAAGGGGAAGCCCTGCTCCTTCGCGTAGAGTTTCATCTCGTCGTAGCTGTCGTTGTATTTGCTCCAGCCAAGTTCATCGACGCGGACGTTATCGGGGCTGTTGGGATTGATCGCGACGACCGCGAGCCCTTTGCCGGCGAATTCCTTGGCCAGCGGGATCAGGCGGGTTTCAGCCGCGTGCGAATAGGGGCAGTGGTTTGAAAGAAAAACCACCATCAGCAACGGGGACGCTTTGAAATCGGCCAAGGTGTAGGTTTTGCCATCGATGCCGAGCAGCTTGAAATCAGGCGCGCTGTCGCCGAGGGCCAGTTTGCGCGCGTCGGGTGGCAGGCCCGCTTCGTAGTTTTCGGCGCCGAAGAGAAATGCGTTGGCGGAGAACGCGACCAGGAACAGGAGGCGGACGAGTCGGGAGTTCATAGCGGGAGAAAACAATTCGGGATGCGAGGGCGGCGGAACCTTCAGTGCTTGAAAGGCACGTCGGCAGAGCGACGTGCCTGGGGGTGCAGGAAAACGAGTCGTAGAAACACCGGGCGTCAACCCTCGCTTAACCGCAGCACGCCTCCGCTCTTCCCTTCGCCACCCCGCAAAATGACCGGCACCGCGGGCGCCCAGCACCAGCCTGAGTTGCTTAAAGCGCTGCGATGGCCGCCGCGTAAGCAGGCTTGTCGGCAGTTTTGAAAAAAGAGGTCCCGGCCACGAATGTATCCGCTCCCACCGCGCGGCATTCGGCCGCGGTTCCGAGGTCAATGCCTCCATCGACTTCCAGCCGGAAATTCAGCTCCCGGGCTTTCCGCCAGCTGTGAATCTGCTCAATTTTTGGGAGCATATCGCGGCGGAAGCTCTGACCGCCGAAGCCAGGTTGCACGGTCATCACCAGCACCAGGTCAACCTGCGGAAGAAGGCTCTCGATTGATCGAGCGGGCGTGCCGGGGTTGAGCACGATGCCGCATTGGCAATCCAGCGCTCGAATTCGAGCGAGCGTGGCGGCGTGATCGTAGTCGGGCTCGATGTGGATGCTGATGAGGTTCGACCCGGCTTTGGCGAAAGCCTCCACGTACCGGTGCGGCTCGCTCAACATCAGGTGGGTATCGAAGAAGAGTTTTGATCCGTCACGGCGCAGCGCAGCGAGCGTTTCAGGACCGAAGCTCAGATTCGGGACGAAATGTCCGTCCATGATATCAAGGTGCAGCCAGGAGAGTTTCAGCGTCGCGACGAGATCTGCGCTCACGGCGAGATTCGCGTGATCGCCCGCCAGAAGGGAAGGATTCAGGAGCGGGGAAAGAGGCGACGTACTCACGAGGCGAAGCTATGGATCGTTATTATTTCCGAGCCCAGCCCAGAATCCGCATTCCCGGTCGATCGCTCGAAGAATTCCCGATCCGGCGCAGGCAGGGAGCGCTCCGCTTTGCGGGGATCACCAAACATCCAGCACGGCATGCGCGATCCGATCAGAGAGTGACTCAGCCAGGAGGGGGAGAGTCTGGTAGTCGGCCTGCAGTTTACCGCCTTCGGTAAAAGCATCGCGGTGCGTACTCACGGGGCGATTTTCGAAGAGATTTTTTTGCGCCCGGTTGTCGCGGAGCGAGCAGACCGCGCCGAAGGTCAAAGTGAATTTACGAGCGAGGCCCGTGTCGCCCTCCCGCACCGTCGCGACGGTGTGATGATAATCGTTCAGCGAAACTTTCAGCGTGGCGTCGGCGCCTTGGGGCGAATTTACCAGATTGACCCGGCCGTCCCGCGCGAACCGTTCCCGCAGCCGGGCGCTCATCAGTGCCTGCGCTTGCGGCACCAAAGTCTCGTTGCCGACGGGCTCGATGTAGAGCGTGGTAAACGCGAGTTTCCCATCGGTGCCGAGCTGGTAGTGCGAACAACCCGCCCCTATTCCCAGGAAAGCCAGCGCAAGCATCAACGCGGAGCAAGCCGTACGGAACGGCGCGAAGGATCCGGAAGCAGGAGGCATCGGGGCGGGGGGAATCTTCGCTTTGGTCAGGATGACAAACGGGAACCCGATCGAGCAGCGGCGGCGGGTGCCGCGCAGCCGTGCGTCAAAACAACCAGAACCGCTTCTTCTTCGGCGCTGGATTGGAAACCGGAGCGGGAGGGGTGACCGAAGCTCGTTGGTTCGCGGCTTTGACTTCGACGTCGGCCAGTCGCTTTTTTGCCTTTTCGGCGACCGCGGACTCGGGGTAGTCGGTGATAGCCTCGTTATAAAAAACCCGTGCGGCGGTGTAATTGTTGCGCTTGTAGAAATAGAAGTCGGCCATGCGCATTTTGCTTTCTGCCAGCATGGTCTTCATCCCATCCAGCCCTTTTCCGCTGAACCGATGTTCTGATCGCTCGGGAAGAGCAGCATGAAGTCGGTGAAGTAGGTGATCGCTTCCTTGGTCGAGGCCTGGTCGTAAAGGGGTCCGTCGACGAGAGTGGAATGAGTCTCGCCAATTTTCAGATAGGCATCCGGCGTGAGCAGACTTTGCGGATAGGTGTTGATCATGCGATCGAGGGCATCGATCGCCTCGGGATGATTTCCGAGTTTCTGATGCCCACGGGCCACGTTCATCAAGGAAAGCGGCGCGTAGTCGCTGTAAGGCGCGTTCACCAGGATCGTCTCGAAATAGCCCAGGGATTTTTCGCGGGCGCGAAAACCGGGGAACCAGCCCCAGATGCGGTTGCGGGCGCCATCGAGCAACGCGCCCGCGATGCGATACTGTTCACCAACGATATCGTTGAAACGCTTCGTATTCGGATACCGGCCGATCACACCTTGGAAATCTTCGAACGCCTTCGTGTACTCCTTGCGCTCGAGACGCAGGCTCCCGGAGCGGTAGAGCGCCTCCGGTGCATAGACCGAGTTTGGATAGCGTTTGGCTACCTTCGCGTAATTTTTGATCGCAGAGCCGTAGCTTTTGTTTTCCTCCGCCCCCCGCGCCTTGTTCATCATCTCCAGGGCGTTCCGGCCCTCTGAGCCCGTCAAACCAGACAGCGCTCCACCCTCGACGCGCCAGCCCGTCTTCGGTCCCCAGACGAGATCCGCACGCGAAACTCCGGTGAAAAGACCGCAGAAAAAAAGAATGATACTCAGTGCGCGCGAGGCGCGGACAAACGGGGATGACAT